>CAZTTU010000031.1:0-24841 GCA_964616045.1 uncultured Verrucomicrobiota bacterium
CGCCTGAAGCATGTTCACGATTTGCATTCGTAGTTTCTCCTGACCATCCAAATGTTTCTGGATCTTCTTCTTGGCTTCATCCTCCTTAGCCTTGAGCTTTTTCACAGCCTGATCCGTACGCCAGTATTCACCGTAAACCTTCTTGAAATTGACGGTGGCAATGACCTGACCAGCACCTTGAGCAAAGTTGCAGACGAAGGCCAAAGCTAAAAGGGTAATGATCTTTTTCATTTTCGATATCGTGTCAGTTATTGGAATTAGAACGAAGTAGTGTAGCCAAAATTCACATTGAATTGCCCGCCATCGTCGTTAAATCCGTCGTCGCTAATAGGCACACCATAATCAAAACGTAACGGCCCAAAAAACGGGATGTCCATACGAAGACCGACACCCCAGTTGTCATTGTAATTACCAAAATCGAAATCCCATGAATCGCTGTTGACGACGCCCCAATCGTAAAAAGTTGCGAGCCGGAGTATTTTGAACGGCGTGGGGATGCTGTATTCAAACGTGCCATGGACCATGCTGTCGCCTCCCAGATAATCCCCCTGGTCTCCGCGAGGACCTACTTCGCGATAATCGAAACCACGTAAACTACGTGTTCCACCCAGATGATGACGATATAAGTACGGAACATTCTGTTCGCTCTGAATGGCATCAACCACAGCAACTTGTCCGTGCAATTCAATTACATGTCCTTCTCGCAAGCCCTTGAAGTACCATGCAGACTTCAGATGAAACCCGTAGAATTCATTTTCACTTCCCAAAACATCCGGGGCAACTTTCAGGTTGAATGAGGTGCGCTGCCCCCTCGTCGGCAAGTTGCCCCCACCACGTGTATCATAGGCTACACCCACCCCTACTTGGGAAATCAGGTCGGTTCCTTCCTCGCTCTTGAGCTCAGTTGACGCATTGGAATCCACATCCACCAACCCCGTATCTTCAAAGGTGAAGTTCACATTGCCTCGCAAATAATCATTCCCAAACAATGTCCGCTCAAGCCCAAACCTTGCTCCGTTTTCTTCAACATTGAACTTATTACTGTAATATTCCAATTCGCGCGAATAGAGACTTGTTGTGAAACGTAACTTCCTTCCAAAAAACCAAGGCTCCTCGAAGTCCACTCCGTAACTGTTATACCGACCACCTGCCACTGTGCGCACTCGAATTTTTTGTCCGCCGCCCTGCAAAAAATGTGGACGCCGCCAGCGCCCTATATCAAAATTCTCCTGGGCGAGAACCACATGGCCAAATGCACCATGATCCGATCCGAATCCACCACCAAAGAACAACCGACCTGTGTTAGTTTCACGAACAGAAACCAGCAAGTTTTCTTCATTGGTTTCTCCTGCCTCTCCAGATCGTTCCGGCACCGCCCGCACATCTGAAAAAATTTGAAGCCCCTCGATACGTCTCCGACTCTTCTCAACTCGACCAAGGTCAAAAGGCTCTCCGGGAGATATGGCCAGCTCCCGGCGGATAACAAAATCCTTGGTTTTTTCATTGCCTTCTATTTTAACCAAATCTGTGTAGTATGTCTGGCCTTCAAAAATTCTGTACTCCAAATCGATGGTGTTGCTTTCCACATTGGCGACCTTGTTAACACGTATATCCGAATTGATATAGGCCTTGGCACCATAGGCATCCCTGATGGCTTTCACATCCGAATCATCACCCCCCACTAGCTTCTCAGGTCGGTAAATTTCACCTGATTTCAAAGCAATCTGCCCGAGTAAAACCTTGGGGTGTATTGATGGGGCATATCCATCCCCATCGACTACATCTATCAACTTTGTACCATCAACATCGTCCGGAGCTTTACGCCTATAGGTAATTTTTACTGTTCCGACTTTATACCTTCTTCCCTCATCAATCAGGAACGTGAGCTTCACCAAACGATTATCATCCAGAAAATCATCAAGACCATCATCCGCGTCATCCATCGCGTCATCCTCGTCATCAAGCCGATCATCTAGAGCATCGATTAGATTCTCATTTTGCTGTTCTTTGGCTTCTTCTATTTTCAACTGGCGCTGTGTGGCTCGATACTTTTCCTTTGCATCCAACAATGCTTTCCGGAGCCGATGGTACTCTGGGTTGTCTAGAATTGATTCGTCGGCGCTATGCTTGAAGCTCACCTTCACATCAAGAAAACCACGGTTGCGATAATATGTGATCAGCCGATCGATATCTTCGTCCAATTCCAGAGGCTTAAGTCGACCATCATTCATCAACCAGGAAATGGGACTATACCAGCGCCGACGCTCGCGGGCTTTGACATAATCATCAAGGTCACTCACATCAAAACTCAACTCCGGACCATCCACTCGCTCAAAGTCCATTTGGTCGATCTTAATGCGCTCACCTTCTTCAATTGTGAATGTGACACTCTTGTCCTTCTTTAGGAACTCACCCTTAACCTCTACAGGATAGTAGCCTTTCTTAACATAGTACTCTCGTAACGCTTTTTCATCCGTATGTCGCCGCGCCTCGTTATACTGCACTCCTTTGGACAGCTGGATTTGTTTGCGCAATTTCTTTTCCTTGATGCGCAAACCAAGACTTAAGGTGCGTGGAATCTTGGCTCCATTTGCTTGAAGCTCAAAAATCCTTCGGTTAAATGCCACCGAATTGAGCAACGGATACCCCTCCACAAAATAAGTCAACACCACTCCACCCCCCACATTTTTCAATTCAACTCGAACATCCGCTAACCGCCCGGACTTCATCAGGTTTACCACATCTTCATTGGTGCGTTTGGTAATTAGATCCACTAAATTCTGATTGTCCCCTTTGGGGGTAAAAACATCTCCCGGCTTAAGGCGAATATGGTCGAGTACATATTTTTCCGTGAGGGTGGTTTCACCATCCACAACGACTTTGATTTCCACCACCTTGACTGCTTTCTCCTGAGCCAATGCACCCAGAGCAATCATGAATATCCAAACGGCAACGAAACCAAGAAAACTCTTGAGACTCTTATTCATCATTTGGCACATCCTCAGGATCCACACGACGGTTACTGGCGCTTTCAAAGCGCGTAAAGTTCTTGAGAAAGGTCATGGCTACTTCTCCCGTGGGACCATTGCGTTGCTTGGCCACCAACAAATTCACCGACAACGCCTCCACTTCACCAGATGCCTGCCCGTCATCGCCTCCTTCCTCGTTGAATACGCGGTAAAGGAGCCCTACAAAATCCGCATCCTGCTCAATGGCACCGGATTCACGGAGATCCGATAGTCGCGGTTTGCGATTCTTTTCGCGCTCCATTTCACGGTTTAGCTGACAAAGCACTATCACTGGAACATCCAGTTCCTTGGCCAAGGACTTTATACCACCGGAGATCTCAGCCACTTCCTGCTGGCGATTATCCATCGACCGGCGCGTAGTAGAGTGGAGCAACTGAAGATAGTCAATCACAATGAGCTTCACATCGTGTTGAGCGTGCATTCGCCGTGCCTTTGCCCGTAATTGCAGAATGGAAAGACCCGGTGTGTCGTCAATAAAGACCGGCGCCTTGCTGATCTTACCAGCTGTTTCGGTGATCCGGGGAAAATCCCGATCATTCATGAAACCCCTGCGCAGTTTGGAAAAATTGAGACGTGCATTCGAAAAAATCATGCGCTGAACGAGCATTTCTGCGGACATTTCAAGGCTGAATACCCCCACGGGAATTTGCCGTTTGAGCGTCACGTTTTCCACTACGTTCATTGCCAAGGATGTTTTTCCCATGGAGGGGCGGGCCGCTATGACCACCATCTCGCCACCGTGCAAACCATCTGTCAAGTCATCCCAATCCTGATAGCCCGTAGAAATGCCAGAATATTTACCCTCACTACTGTGATATTTTTCTATGCGATTAATCGCACCATGCACAAGTTCCTTCATTGTCCGTGACGCTTCACCCGCGCGCTCCTCACTGATCTGTTGAATGCGGCTTTCCACTTCGTCAATCAAACGTTCCACCTCACCCTCGTGCTCGTATGCCTCGCGCACAATCTCAGTGCAGACACGCACTGTTTTGCGCAGAAGATATTTATCCCATACTATATTGAAATAATATTCGAGGTTGGCTGCCGAGGGCACCCCATCCATTAAAATCGAGAGATACGCTATGCCACCCACAGCCTCAAGCTGGTTATTATCCGACAGCACCTGCTTGAGCGTGATGAGATCGACTCCCTGCCCGACTTCATTCATTTTAAGCATCGCCTCAAAGATTGCCTGATGCTTCAGCTCATAGAAAAATGTCGTTCCCGAATCGCGCAGCATACCATATCGACCGCGCTCAGTCTTTGGTTGGTCGAGTTGACAAGGCGTACGCAAGTGCTCCAAGCAATACTGCAAACCTTCATTCGGATCCAGCAGGAGGCATCCAAGCACCCCCTGCTCTGCCTCAATGGAATGCGGAGGTGCTCGATCAATTGAAGGCTGAGAACCTGCAGGCTGAGAACGGCGGGCTTGCACCAAATCCTCCTGCGGAGGCTCAGAAACCGATCCCTCATTGGCGTCAATCATAGACCGACAAGGAACACGCAAGTGCACACCCAGAGCAACGCGGACTTACTAGCAATCCAGTTCGCCTTGTTCACAGGCCAATATCGATCGGTAATTATTGAGGGGAAAATGAATGAAAAGCCCTGCTTGAATGCCATTTTGACAAACTTACTATTTATCCGTAGGGGGGGGCTTCTTCGTCTAATGGCATCTCGACAGGTGTTTCACTTTCCACAATCACATTTAGCTCTGCCTCAATATCGGCATGCAGCTTGAGTGGTATATCGTATTCGCCGATTTCTTTGATGGCTTTAGTGAGATCAACTTTCCGCTTGTCTAAATCAACGTCGAATTGATTTTTTAGCTCGTCACAAATGGTGCCTGAGGTCACCGAGCCAAACAGCTTGCCACCTTCACCGGTATTCACCTTGATGATCAGTTTAAGGCTCTTGAGACTGTCGCGAAGATCGTTCATGTGCCTTAATTCTGCTGCTTCGCGCTCAACTTTTCGAACCTGCAGAGAATCAATGCGTCTTTGATTGCCTTTAGAATTTGGGATCGCCAAGCCCTGAGGCAAAAGATAGTTGCGCGCATAACCGGGGGCTACGGCAACCATGTCCCCTTCTGATCCACCCAGACTAACAATGTGGCTGGTTAAGATCACCTCTGTTTGTTTCTTAGACATTTTTATCCTTTGGTTAAATCAAAAGGGAACATCATCATCCGCAAAGCTATCGCCGCCTTGTGCCGGAGCCGTACCGCCTCCAGATGGGGAAGGCGATTCACTGGAAAAGTCGCCTCCACTTCCACCACTACTACCGTCACCTCTGGAGTCAAGGAACTGAAAGTTCTCAAGAGTTACACCCAGTTTGCTGCGCTTCTGCCCAGTTTGCTTGTCATCCCACTGATCAAGCTTAAGGCGTCCTTCGACCATAATTGGCCTACCTTTTTTGAGATACTGGCCTATGGTTTCAGCCTGACGCCCGAAAGCATCCACATCCACAAACGTCGTTTCCTCCTGTTGCTGCCCGTCTTTGTTGCGCCAATACCGGTTGACCGCAATACCGAGCTTCGCAATGGCAGTGCCACCGGAGGTGTAGCGCACCTCGGGATCCCTCGTGAGGTTCCCCATTAAAATAACCTTATTGTAATTCGGCATGACTAGTGAAAGTTAGCTATGCCTTAGTCGGTGACCGGCATAGTGTTGGCCAGTGTGATTTGCACACGAAACACCTCGGGACGTTTGCGAAGGTTCACTCTGAATTCCTCCAAGCCTCCCGGTTCCATTTCAAACACAAGGTTCACGTAAAAACCGCCGCTGTTTTTCTTGTTGGCCACACGGGCAAACGATCGACGATCCATCTTTTGCTCATTGAGCACCTTGCCCCCGGATTTGCCGATGAGCACACCGAGTGCCTGAACAATGCCGTCGACACTCTCGGCACTATCTTGCGTGTCCAGTATGAACAATCCTTCGTATTGTTTCACGTTGTTTTATTATCCTTATCTTCATCGGGAAGTTCAAGCTTCCCGTTAAAATCATTCATAGCCTGTTCGGCACCGTGTTGCAACCAACATTCCACCTGCTGCACCACGCGACCCAACACCCTGTCCAAGATCACCATCTCGCCGCCAGCAAATAGGCCCAGCACATGAGAGCTCAATTCCTGTCGCACCTCAGCAGGGCGACCGACCCCAATGCGCAGGCGCGAGAACTCCAGTGTAGCCAAATGCTGCTCAATCGAACCCAGTCCGTTATGGCCACCGGTGCCTCCATCAATCCGCAATCGCACTTCACCTAGGTCGATATTGGCATCATCGACAACGATCAGCATCTTCGCGGTCTCGATTCGACAATAATCGAGGACTGCTTTTACAGTTTCACCGCTGAGGTTCATGTACGTCAGCGGTTCGCACAGGTGGATGGTTTTCTCACCCAACACAGCCCGACTCATGCGCGCTTTAAATTTTTTTTCCTCGCTCCAGCTGACGGCCCAAAGATCAGCAAGCTTTTCCACGGCCATAAACCCGACGTTATGACGAGTACCTTTGTACTTGGAGCCCGGATTGCCAAGTCCAACAATAAGATGAGCCGAGCTCATGGCTCACCTTGCCAAACGCTATTTGCCTCCATCGCCGGCGGGCGGCTTGCCCCCATCGCCCCCGGCAGAGGCTTCACTCTCGGCTGGAGTTTCGCCCTCGGCAGCTTCCTCGCCTTCGGCAAGTTCTTCGCCTTCCTCGCCTTCAACAGCAACGGGCTCTTCAATGACACGCGGCCGGGTAATGGAAAACACCGCGTTACTCGGGGCGGCAAGCACTTCCACGCCTTCGGGCGTGACAATATCTCCCACCGGAAAGGTTTGACCAATTTCCAGGTGAGTCACATCAATTTCAAAGGATTCGGGTAAATTGCTAGGCGTACCCTTGACCTTTAGGTAATGGAGAACATGCTCAAGATTGCCTCCCTCAGTTTTCACGCCCACAGGTTCACCCTTGGGGACGGTGGGAAGTGTAACAACGACCTCTTGATCAGGTTTTACCTCACGAAAATCAATATGAAGCGCCTGGCGGCTGAGCGGATGGTGCTGAACCTCCTGCACAAGAGCGAGGCGGTTTTTGCCTTCATGTTTCAATTCAACCAGCACTGTATCGGACGAGGCGCTATGCACAATGTTCTCAAAAGTCTTGTTGTCCACTTCCACCAAGTGGTTCTCGCCGCTACCATAAACGATGCCTGGCACACGCCCGGCAGACCGGATGGCCTTGGCTCGATTTCGCTTCTTCGCTTCGCGTGGTTGCACTTCCAGTTCGACTGCTTTCATTATCCTATCCTGATCCCATCAAACTCAAACAAAGAGGTCACCGAGGAATTCATATGAATTCGCTTGATGGCCTCTCCCAACAAACCTGCTACTGAGCAGGTGGTTATCTTCACCCCGTCAAATGAAGGGCGAGGAACAGTATCAGTCGTAATTAGTTCGTCAATATTTGATTTACGCAATCTTTTGATCCCCAAGTCATTCAAAACTCCGTGGGAAACAACGGCAATGGTGCGTTTGGCGCCACGCCTTCGGAGAATACGAGCTGCGGAAACGAGCGTACCGGCGGTCTCGGTGAGATCATCCACTAACACTACAGTTTTATCACGCACTTTGCCGATCACCGAGATGGTCTCAGTTTCCGTGTCGCTCATTCGCCGTTTGGCCACGATGGCTAGATCCGCATGCAACAACTGCGAATAAGCGTGTGCCATTTTGATGCCGCCTGCGTCCGGACTCACCACCGCCACTTGCTTACCGAGATCCAATGTTTTGAGATATTCAAACATGACCGGTGCTGCATAAAGATGATCTACTGGGATATCAAAGAAACCCTGGATTTGCTGCGCATGCAAATCAACTGTAAGCACACGGTTCGCACCGGCTGCGACCAGAAGATTCGCTACGAGCTTGGCGCTAATGGGCACGCGCGGCTGATCCTTGCGGTCTTGACGTGCATACCCATAGTACGGCAGTACGGCGGTAATGCGGTTGGCACTGGCGCGGCGGAGGGCATCGAACATAATGAACAACTCCACCAAGTTCTGGTTCGCTGGGGGGCAAGTGCTTTGCACCACAAACACATCTTCCCCTCGAACGTTCTCCTCGATTTTCACGAAGGTCTCACCATTGGGAAAATCGCGGATCACTGCCTTGGCCAAAGGCACATCGATGCTTTTACAGATGGCCTCCGCCAAGGCCCGATTGGATCTGCCCGAGAATATTTTCACCGTCTTTCAAACAGGATACGTTCTTCGTAACACGTGGGTACTGCCCTTGTCTAACCACCTCCTGCAAGACCTACCAGCAAAAAAGAAGGTTGACGGAAAAAATTATACTTCGGGCAAATCCTGTCCAGCCTCACCTTCAGCCGTCTGCCGAGCTCGGAAATCCTCATAAGCCTGACGATACTCTGAATATTTGTTGCCAAGAATAGCCGTAGCCAGCAACGCCGCGTTCTTGGCTCCGGGCTTACCGATCGCTAACGTGCCCACCGGCACGCCGCCAGGCATTTGCACCATGGAGAGCAGGGAATCCAGTCCTTCGGTCGACCAAGCCTTCATCGGCACACCAAGCACGGGCAGCGAGGTGAGCGCTGCCACCACACCAGCCAAGTGCGCCGCTCCACCCGCAGCCGCAATAATGACCTCCATGCCATTTTCACTGGAAGCCTTAACCCAACGGTGCAATAAATCTGGCGTACGATGAGCCGAGATGACCTTGGTCTCGTGCGGCACTCCGAGCTCTTTTAGCTGCTTTGCGCAGTGCTCCATCACGGCCCAGTCAGAATGACTGCCCATAATCACACCTACCAACGGTCTTGTATCCTCAGCCATGATATGCGCGAGCTTACACTCTTACCTCCCAACTCCTCAACCCTCAACTTTATCCACCCCCTACGCCAATCGTCAGCGCCGGTGCTACCGTCTTGATCTGGCCTGCCTGCAGGTTGAAAAGTTGCGAGAGCAGCATAAATGTGCTTTTGCTCTCGAGATCATTGTTGCGAATATAGAACCATACCCCACGATGCTGTACTGCGATGAAGGCATCGGGCGGGCGTAGCGCGGCCGAACCCACCTTCAACAAATTCCCAGTCACCTCGTTCCAATCAAATCGCCTGCCGTCCGCCGTTTGCGTAATCGTCACCAACCCGCCCTGCTCGTCCGCAGTCGGCACCTTGGTGTTGTGCGACAAATAAAAGAGCACCCCCATCATTGAACGCGTACGCAGAGCCAAGCTGTTTTCTTGACGATTCAAAAAGTCATTTGTAAGTCGCAGCTCATTGGCTGCCCCTTTGACTCCAAGTAGTTCCTTGAGTTTGGCAATGCGCGGAACCAAGGCTACCTTCGGCCGAATCCGCAACACCAAATCCTGACCCGGCTTCGCTTCACCATTCTCACCCGGCAGACAAGCCGCTGCGCCCAACTCAATGGCATTAGACACTTGTAATTCGCGCAATATCTCAACCATCTCCTTGAACTCCTTGTAGTGGGGCTCGCGCGAGGGTGTGGGACCGGAGGCGTTACTGGCATTATCGAGATCATTCACACGCTCCACACACACACTCACCACACGCTCCACACTCCAACCGCTTTGGACCAGGATTAGCACCGCCTCCAATGGCACCGGCGAGAGGATTTGCTTGAGAAACTGATCTCCACGCAGGGGGGTGTAAGAGATGGTGGGGGTCTGCTTGTAGGTAAGCCCGGCAGAGGGGCTGAAGGTATTCGCGGCACTTTCCACGAGGCCAGCACCGGCGCTGACTTCCTGTTGGATGGATTGCTGGGTGGTGACACTCGACACCTCGAGAAAGAACGGATTATCGCGATACTTCAAGCGCACCAGATTGAGCAGAAACTGCTCATCAAGACTCCGGGAAATAGCATGGTTGTACTGTGGATGAGTGGTCTGCAGCGTGCGCGGCCCGAAATTCTGGCAACCCAAGGAAAGGCACAAAGTGCCCGCCAATAGAACGGTCATCAATTTTTTCATGTAAAGCTTCGCCTCCCTACAAAATCACTCGGCAGACCTAGCAGCTTTTTCCAACGCCTCCAAGACTTTTCCGGGTGAACTCATCACCGGCGGCAGTACAATTGCGTCTCCCTTGGGCGGATAAACCAAGATCAGTGGTACGGCGCCACGACGATATCGATGCAGTGCCTTAGTAATCATCGAATCCCGATTTGTCCAGTCAGCTAGAAAAGCCACTCCATTAATCTCCTTAAGTTTCTGAACGACCGACTCCACCTCGAGAGCCCTGTCTTTTGTGTATTTGCAGCTCATACACCAGTCTGCGGTAAAATCAATAAGCACTGGATGTCCCGCCGCGCGCGCCTCGACCACTGCCTCCGGGCTCCATTTTCTCCACTGTACACCATCGACTTTCACCTCTATACCACCACCTACAACCTTCCGATTTTCTGGATGCCTCCAATCCAGCCCCCATTCCAAGGCCGTCATGTAACCTCCGGACATGATCAGACCGCAAGCCAGTAACGGCATGGAGCTCTTGGGAACATTACGTTGCATAAATTCGCCATAGACCCACGCCGCCAAGGCCACCACACACAGAAGCACACCTAGCCACATGACACCTCCTTCACCAAACATCGGCCCGGTGAATGAAAGCACCCATATCGCTGCAGCCAACATTGGGAAGCCCATAATTTGCTTAAACTGAACCATCCAGTTGCCCGGCTTTGGCAAAAACTTCAGCCAGCCCGGCTGTAAACTCAGCAGGACAAATGGAAGCGCCAATCCGACGGCCACCGCGCACATCGAGGCAATGACCACGCCATTGTTTTGAGTAAACGCAACTCCCATTGCTGGGGCAAGGAATGGAGCCGTGCAGGGTGTAGCCAAAGCCGTCGCCAGCATACCGTTAAAGAATGCCCCCAAGTAGCCCTCTCGACTGGCTAATTCATTTGCCTTACCCATGGTTTCACTACCCAGCGTGACCTCGAACACTCCGAACAAATTCAACGCCACCAACGCCACTACCAGCAGAAGCACGAGATTAAAATAGGGGTTTTGCATTTGCATGCCCCATGAGGCCATCCCCGTTGATTTCTTTACGGCTATCATTATACCAGCCAGCACCAGAAAGGAGAAGAGCACCCCCAACCCATAGGTGAGTCCAAGTTTACGTATACGCTCCGGCGCCTCCTGGCTCTGTTGCACGAAACCGAGGATCTTCATCGAGATGATCGGCAACACGCACGGCATGATGTTCAAGATCATCCCGCCCAAAAATGCGCCACCCAAAATGAACCAAATAGATTTTGATGACTCACCATTCACGCTTGGCACCTTGGCCAGCCACGCTTGAAACTCCTTGGGATCTTCCGTCAGCTTCGCTTCCTCGCCGACTTTCAAAGTGAGTTTGAATTCTTTTTCCTGTGGAACACAGCTTTTATCATCGCACTCCTGCCAATCGACTTTCAGGCCAATATCATAATCGCCAGGTTTCACTGCCTTGTTCACGCTCAACACGGTCAATAACATCACCTGATGCTCATACACATTGGCCGTTTCGCCGAAGAGTTTCAACTGAGTGTGCTTCGGCCACAGAATTTCGCCAGCGGTGATGCCCTCTGGCAACGTCCAAGTGAAACTCGGAGGTTCACCCGCCGCGCCTGGTTCCTTCCAGAAAATATGCCAATGCTTTGGAATGTCAAAAGATACCCCGACAAGCACCTCACTTTCCGGCGCAGTTTGCTCGTGGTCCAACCGGACACTCACCTGACACCGGGGCTCACCCAAGCCGCCGCCAAACCCAAAAGGCTCTGGCTCGCCCCCAACCGGCGTAGCGATTTGAAATATCGTTTCCTGGCCCCTAATTTTCCCTTCCCGCTCAAAACGAATCACTCCACGCAGTTTCACCGGCCATTGGTCTTCTTTGCTGGTGATGATCTTGGAGAGTGCAAACTCTCTCTCGCTCTTGACCAACTCGGTGGAATGCGCCACGACCCACTTTTTGCCGGTAGATTCAAAGGGCAAAAAATGCACTTTTGCGCCCAGCCCATCGATCGGCACTCTCAGTTTCAACGTTCTCTCACCTTTGGCGTTAGCTTCACCGACCCATTCGGCGGACAGCTCGGCCAACTCATCCTTTGAAGGCCACTTTGCTCGCCATTTCTGAAACAACGCCGCATGCTCGCCCGGTTTGGTTTCCCCGCCCACCACCAACGTGGCGGCCACCTCTGCTTCGCCCGGGATACAGGTCTCTTCACACTCAAGCCATTCCACCTTGGCCTTGAGATCATAATCACCCAGCCTGAGATTCGAATCGAGCGTCAGTGGGATAATGAAGAGCACCTCGTGATGGTAGGCATAAGTGAACATTTCCAGCGCCTCCATCTTCTCTGGCACAGGCCAATGGATCTCCCCAGCAGTGATGCCCCTAGGGAGACTCCACTTGATGGAGGTAGCAGTGCCGTTCTCGCCGGGGTTGCGCCAATAGGTGTGCCAGCCCTCGGGCATTTTAAGACGTACGCCCACTTCAACGGTGTCACCAGCCTTGGCCATGGCGGAATCCACCAGCAGGCTCACTCGGGTTTTGGCTCCAAAATCAAAATCCTTGGCCACCAAAACGCCCGGCAGCCAAATCAGAAATACTGGAATCAATCTCCTCATACTTAGGAAAGTCTCTCAAAAGAGACGCCCTTTTGAAATGCTTTATTCGAAAGCACCGCTGCATTAGAGTGTCGCCGCGCGATTATCTTGCCCATTGATGTGAGAATTTTATGGAACGCGCGTTCCGCTGCTTGGGCTATATTTATCAACGATGCTGCAACTGCTCGACATTGTCATCGGCGCAACCCACGTCCTCCTGATTATTGCCTGCCTGATTGGCTGGATTTTTCCGTGCACCCGCAAGGCACACCTGATCCTGATGGGAGTGGTGGTAGGCTGCTGGTTCCTGCTGGGTCTTCAATACGGCATTGGCTATTGCCCACTGACAGACTGGCACTGGCAGGTGAAGCAGAAGCTCGGCGAAGGATCCCTTCCCAATTCCTTCATCAAATATGTGTGGGACCATATCTTCACAACCCCTATCTCGCCTGTGGCGGCAGACATTCTCACCTTTGGTGCGTTTTTCATTTCTCTGATTCTTGCGCTTTACCTGAAATGCGCCGGCAAAGCCAAACAGAAATTGGCCAATGGGCCTTGATGATTTTATTTCACCAGATAGCAATGATCGAATGCCGCGATTGGGATTGTAGTGTTTACATGTAGGAGGGAGAGCGTAGAATTCGGCCCATGAAGAATCTCCCCTCCAGTCGGTTATCGACGATGGCGGAGGAAAGGGAAATGCAATGTTACGCTCAATAAAGATCACTCTAATCATCGCCATCGCCATCGCTTCGCTTCACCTCACTGAAGCTGCTGCTCCCTCGGAAGCAAAACCCCGCCCCCGGGATAATGTAAAAGTCTCCCCGGCGCGGGAAAAGATTATTGAGGGTGCGATGAAATATATCGCCAGTAAGCAAAAGAGCAATGGCTCTTGGGGTGAAAATGGAATGGAGCTGGGCCATCCAGTGGCGATTACCGGCTATGCCCTCATCGCTCTGCAATCCACAGGCAATCTTCCCGGTGAAGGGCCACATGGCAAGACGGTGAAGAAGGGAATGGATTATCTCCTGAATATCATGGGGCCAGATGGCATCTATGGTGCGCGCGCCAGCGGCCAGTACATGTACGGTCATGGTATTGCCACCATCGCCTTGGGCGAGTTGTACGGGCAAACGCGCTCAAAAGCGATACGCTCGAAGCTTGAGCGCGCCATCAAGCTCATCATTGCCAGCCAAAACCCTCAAGGTGGTTGGCGATACCGACCGATGGTACGCGATGCGGATATTTCCGTCACGGTGCTGCAAGTGGTGGCTTTGCGTGCAGCGAAAAATGCGGGCATAGATGTGCCGCAACGCACGATTGATAATGCCGTGAAATATGTGAAGGCCTGTCACAATTCCAGTTCAGGCGGGTTCAGCTATCAACCTGGATCTTCACCTGGTTTTGCCCGAACAGCCGCCGCGATATATTCGCTTCAGGTCTGCGGCTTGTACGATGACCCGCTTGTACTAAAGGGATCAAAGTATCTCTTCGTCAATCACCGCACCTCGCAAGAATGGTATACGTACGGCAGCTTCTACGCAGCTCCGGCACAGTACATGATTGGCGGTGAGACGTGGGAGAAGTGGTATAAAGTTGTCGGGGACTCAGTGGTCAAAAATGTCAAAAAAGAAGGCTCATTTTATAGATGGGATGCCAAAGGAAGGAGCGGAGTAGGCCCCATCTTCAGTACCGCAGTTTACACCATTATGCTCGCGATGCCCTATCACTACATTCCGCTTTACCAACGGTAGACAAGCTAGATGCCTCGTTGCACATCAGCCAATTTGATTGAATCAATCCTCTCATCAGCGGAGACCCTTGGAAACTAATTCCCAATGCGCACGACTCTTACTCTCCTAATATTTGCTCTTGGCCTGCAAACCTCCTTCGCCTTCGACTGGCCACAATGGCGTGGGCCAAACCGTAATGGCGTAAACACTGAGAAAGGCCTGCTTAAGCAATGGCCGCAAAACGGGCCAACCCGGGTGTGGATTTACAGTCAAGCCGGCCTCGGTTATTCCAGTTTCGCAATCGTTAAGGACAAACTCTACACCATGGGCTCGCGGCGGGGCACCGAGCAGTTGATCTGTCTGGACGCTAATACCGGCAGGGAACAATGGGCCGCCAACATCGGGCCTGAGTTGAAAAACAACTGGGGTGGTGGACCACGAGGCACTCCCACGGTGGACGGAAGCCGCATCTATGCCATGGGCGGAGGGGGAAGCCTTATTTGCACCGATCTCAGTGGCAAAATCCAGTGGCAGACCAGCATGAATCGACTTGGCGGCAAGACCCCCGGCTGGGGCTACACCGAGAGTGTGCTGATTGATGGCAATCTGGCTATCGTTACTCCCGGAGGAAGACAGGGAGCGGTGGCAGCCCTAAACAAACAAACCGGCAGAGTCGTCTGGCAAAGCCGCCAGTTCACTGATGGCGCCCAGTATGCCTCAATGATCGCCGTAAACCATAATGGTGCGCGCCAATATATCCAGCTCACCCAAAAAACCCTCGTGGGCCTTGATTCAACCACCGGCAAGGTGTTGTGGAAGTCCAGTTGGCCGGGCAAAACAGCCGTTGTTCCCACGCCCATCTTTTCAGGTGGCAAGGTGTACGTCAGCAGCGGTTACGGGGTAGGCTGCAAACTGGTGGAAGTTGGCCCGGGTAACCGGGTGCGTGAGCTATGGCAAAACAAGGTGATGCAAAATCATCACGGTGGAGTGATTCTTTATGGCAAACATCTCTATGGATTCGGCGATGGCCGGGGGCTGGTATGCCAGGATCTTGCCAGCGGCAACGATGTCTGGACCGGGGACCGTTCGCTTCGCAAGGGGGCGGTCACGATTGCTGATGGCATGATTATCGCCGTCAATGAATCCAATGGCGATGTCGCCCTTGTGCCTGCGATCCCCTCTGGCTTCAAGCTGGCCGGAAAATTCCGGCTCCAACCCCAATCCAGAATCCGCAGCCGCAAGGGCAAGATTTGGACCCATCCCGTGGTGGCCAACGGTCGCCTGTATCTTCGAGACCAAGAATATATTTACTGCTACATCGTGAGCAACGGCGGCGGAACGCCCCCCCCAACCACTCCCACCAAGCCCGTGGGCAAGACCATTGTCTGGACGGCAGGCGTGAACACCAAATCCATCGATGCCATTTACCGAAACAAAACCCAGGCTGTCGTGCAAAAGGTCTTCGGCAAGCCGGACAAGGCCCAAGGCGGCTGGCTGGGTTACATCGGCATGAATATCACCAACGCCAAGGGCGAAAAATACGGTACAGTCTGGTTTGGCTTTGCCAATGACGTTGTGCAGCAAGTACGATTCGACAAATAAACACCCGTAATTAGTCTTTCGAACCAAACACGCGTATCATCAGCCTTTAGCGATCTGGCCATTTACTGGCCTCAATGGCACTAACCGAATCGGGGAGGGGTCTCCTCCAACAAAAGCCTACTGCCCTACAATCTATAGAAGAGAGCATAGCAGTAACGCCGGCCTCATTTATCCTGCATTTGCTCAGCAGAGCGCTTGCTGCTCAGGATGTCGTCGATTAATTCCTGCCCTCCTTTGAAGAACGGCCCTAATTCAGCGGAAAGTTCATCTAGGCGGTCCGTAGTGCTTTTCATACGTCTATTGATTTCAGTCAAGGTTTTTAGGGCAGAACCGAGCATGAACGCAATAAGAACCCCGATGACCAACAAGACAAAAAGAAGGATCGTCATGTGTGAAAGATAGGATCAAAAAAAACGTCAGGCAACGGATTATTCTATCAGTCAAGTCCCTCACGCATCGCAGCAAACAGGCTTTTGCCCTCGTCAACACTGACGGGTTCACTGGCGGCAACATCCATATCTTCGCAAAGTTCCTCGGGTAATTCCTTGAGAAAGCTGGAAGGATGGCACAGGCAATTTTGGCCGTATTTTCTGCGATTGAGACAATGAGTAATGGTAAGTGTGCGCATGGCGCGAGTGATAGCAACATAAAAGAGACGGCGTTCCTCATCCAGCGTGCCCTCCACGGCAGATCGAGAATGTGGAAGCAATCCTTCCTCCACACCCACGAGAAACACATGTGGGAATTCAAGTCCCTTGCAACTGTGCGTGGTAATCAAAGTGACGGCGTCCCCAGCCTCCTCCTTCTCGGCCTCGCGCTCAGCGTCAAGTGTGATATCATCCAAAAATTTACCAAGACGGTTCGCTGGCAGAAGTGTTTCGCCGCGATCATCCATGGTGGAAACCAGATCGCGTAGATTGCGCATACGATTCTCGGCATTCTCGGGTTTTTTCTCACCCTTGCGTAGTTCGGTGGCGTAATCGATATCAGAAAGAAACCCCTCAGCCCATTTGGCAAGTAAAAGGGTATCCTGCTTTAGCAACTCTCGGAAATCTTTTATGAGTTTCACAAAACCCTCAATGGCCCTACGTACCCTGGGTTGGAAATCGTGAATTACTAGGTCGTTGCGCATAACCTTCCACACCGAACACTCGCGCTGCTGACTGGCGGCCAACAGGCGTTCGCGTGTCACATCACTTAGGCCGCGCGCCGGCACGTTGGCGATGCGCAACAGACTGGCATCATCATTGGGATTGATGAGTGTTTTCATATACGCCAGAAAATCACGGATCTCTCGGCGGTCAAAAAAGCTCTGCCCCCCGATAAGGTGATAACGCACCTCCGCCTTGCGCAGTGCGGTCTCCAGCGGGCGTGCCTGCACATTGGTTCGAAATAGAATAGCGTTGTCACGCCATGGAATACGACGGGCCATGCGGTGAAACTCAATCTCACCTACGATTGCCTCAGCCTCTTCCTCTTCATTACCAAAGGCATGAAGCCGGATCAATTCACCTTGCCCTTGTGCCGACCACAACTTCTTTGCCCTTCGCCGCGGGTTATTCTTAATGACCGCATTGGCCGCCTCCAATATAACATGTGTGGAGCGGTAGTTTTGCTCCAGCTTAACCACCTTGATCCCGGAAAAATGTTTCTCTAAATCCAGAAGGTTGGATATCTCTGCACCTCGCCATCCGTAAATACTCTGGTCGTCATCCCCTACCACACACACATTACGATGTTTCTGCGCAAGCATTCTAACCAGCTCAAATTGCGCCGCATTTGTATCCTGATATTCATCAACCATCACATACTGGTATCGAGCCCGACATTCCTCCAATGCTTCGGGATATTCTTTAAACAGTTTCAGCGTCAAAACCAACAGATCATCAAAATCCACCGCGTTGGCCGCCTTCAGCGCAGTGTCATAGCGCTTTCGGATATGATCCGCCATCGCTAGAATGTCTTCATCTCCAAAAAAATTACCGTTGGGTCCAGAATTTTTGAGGCGACTAAGCAGACCGTGCAGTTCGCGCGGATCCGCTTTTACATCCTTGCCAGAGATGGCACTTAGAATTTTCTTCACCACTCCCAGCTGTTCACTCTCACTATAAATTACAAAATTGCGCTTGTAGCCAATCTTTTCAATATGACGCCGCAGAATCCGCACGCATAGGGAGTGGAAGGTGCAAATGGTCGGCTTAATCAGTTTGCCATCCTCGCGTGCAAGTGCTTTTGGGATGAGCTTATTTGCGCGCTGTTGCATTTCGCGCGCAGCCTTGTTGGTGAAGGTAACCGCAAGGATGTGCTGTGGTGAAGCACCTTGATCAACCATGTGCGCCACGCGGTGGGTGATCGTACGCGTTTTCCCCGTACCGGCACCCGCCAAGATGAGCATCGGACCCTGAATGGTCTCAGCAGCTTCGCGTTGTTCAGGATTCAGTCCATCCAGATTGGCCATTAGAGAACTGGAGTTAAGCGAATACCATTGACGAACCCAATGGGAAGTTAGTCACAAGCTACTGTTGACGCTCCAAATCCTCCTCAAGAAACTTAGCCACATCCTTGAAGCGCGGTATGTTTTCCTGGTTGATTTTCATGAGCAACTTGTGGGCCTCCAGACTTGCCGCCGTGAGGGACCGCTTGTCAGCGTTGACCGGATCGGCCGGGGTAAGCTCTGCATCAAACGGATTGGTACCCCGACCCACTGTGAGTAATTCCAATACTCCCAGATTGTCGAGCAGATCGATGATACGCGCGCTGGGGTTGAGTAGTTCAATCTGGCTCAACCGACCGGTCATGCCCATGAGGATGCCGAGAAAGGTGCTATCCATGTTTATGCAATTACTTAAGTCAAGCAACAGCCCGCGACCGCCTTCCTCGCAGCATTGCCGCACGAGAGTTTTGAAATCCACAGCAGCAGCAAAATTGGCCGGACCATCCACTTTCACGCACGCCACACCCTCGATCATAGCAACATGAAGCTTGGAATCCATTAGGCAGCTTTTGCCTTGCGAACGACGATTTGGGTGAGAGTTTGCTGTAGGATGAGCGTGTCATCCAACGAGCTGGAAACGAGGTGGCGATTGCAGTGCATGAGCAATTCCAATGCGCGCACCAGCTCGACACTGTTATAATTACACGCCTGATTCACGGCGTTAAACAACACGTAGGGATGTAGGCCCAGCGGGCTAATCTTGCGATCAGCCGGAAAGGAATTGGCCGGAAGGCGATCAATTTGCGGCTTGAACTGCGGGAAGCTGCGCGTGGGTTTGAGCCAACCGGCGTCCAGTAATTCACGGGCAAAGAGAAGCGAACGAACTTTACTCACCAATCCGCCCACCAATCCGATGACGGATTTCTTGCGATCAGTTTTCACTTCCCAAAGATCTTCATCCAGTCGCTTGAGCAAGCGCGGCAAATCGCGTTCACCAAGCGCGTCACCCAGCGCAAAAGCCTTGGCATGTTTTCCCCGGATAACGATGGCCCGCACATCGCCGACTTCTACTTTATCGTGTTTGCCAACGTACATCGCGACCTTTTCGCATTCGCTGATCAGAGCGCGAGCGTTCGGACCGACCATGCGCGTCAACTCGGCAACAGCTTCGTAATCAGCATTTTTTTTGAGTGCCTTAAGCTTGGAAGTAACTACTTTCTCGGCCTTAGCCTGCCAGTCGCGATCATTGAGATTCAACGCCTCAAAGCTCTCGGCGCAGCCAACCTTGGATATAGTTTTGTAAAAAGTCTTCCGCTTATCTGTCTTATTGGCACTTATGAGCAAACGCACCCCAGCCCATTCGAACGACTTCACCAGTGAAGCAAAATCAGTGAGACCTGAACTGACATCCTTGGCCTTGGCAGTGCGATCATCGCCGAGGAAATTGCAGTTCTTAAACCACACCACCTTAGCCCCACTAAAAAGCGGGAAGGTTTCTATAGCCTCGCGCAGTTGGCCCAACGCCACAGATGCTTCAGCAGCAGTAGCAACGGTAGCCTCGATGATATCATGGTCAATGCTATTCAATTCCCCACACCAAGCATTGTAGATTTGGCGCGCGCGCTGGGAGACCGCAAATTCATCATCACCATGGACAAGCACCAGCGGACCGTCCGGCATAGATTCCTTACTCATCGTCGCCTTCTTCGCTGGATTTTTCGTTGATTTGATCGAGAAAATCTGACATGTCCTCTACCTCTTCGAAGAGAGTGTTGGAAACGTACACGGGAACCTTCTGAGCAGAGGCTATGGCCAAACAATCGCTGGGGCGCGCATCCAGCTCAACGAGCTTGGTTCCGAGCTCGTTCTCCATCTTGAGGATCATGCGAGCAAAGTAGGTGGAATTTTTCAGTTCGGTGATCACCACACGTTCCACCTCGATACCAAAGCCCGTAAACACATGGGCGAGCAGATCGTGCGTAAGCGGGCGTTCCTTAGGTGCCTCGCGCAGGAAATTTCCGATGACCTGCGCCATGTTGGTTTCCACCTGAATGATGAAAACTTTCTCCTCGTTCCCCAGAAAGATGGCCGCACCGCTGTTGGCGGGCAAAATACCACGTACTTGGACCAAAGTGACCTCCGCATTCACGCGGATGACCCTACGCTTTAGACCACCGATTGACAAGCACTTGCCACCGAGGCCAGATTCGCCTGTTGAATTTCAGCGATAAAATCCTGACGACCAATTCTCTCCGTGCTTGGCGAAAGGCGCTGCGCAACGAAGGACGCACTGGAATCTGTGAATGGCGTTTTTGTTTTTGACAGTCTACGCGCCACAAATTTCCTGCAAACCACAGAGCCGGACGTGTACGTGAAGGGTGGCGACTATACTGTGGAAGATTTACCCACTGAAGAACGAACCGCAGTAAGCAAACGAGGCGGTCGCATCCTCGTACTCGGCCACGTACCCGGTAAATCTACAACTAATCTCTCCAAGCAAATTATGAAAAGCTAAAACTTCCCGCTTGCCAAGCCCCCGACTCCTCATGCATGCTTCGACATGCCGGCAACGCAGAGTCCACACGATCCCGATTCGCAGTTCTATTTGCCTGCCAACATTTTTTTCCCAAAGCATGCCAGCATAGGCCTGACATATGACGACGTAAGTTTGGCTACAGAATTTTCGGGGGTTCTCCCACACGACACCATGCTTGAGACCCGCTTGGCGGATGGACTGGAGCTGCACCTTCCCCTTATTTCGGCGGATATGGATACCGTAACCGAGCATCGTATGGCGATCGCCCTCGCGCTTAATGGCGGGCTCGGTCTTATTCATTACAACATGACCGAGAAACAACAGCTTAAGGAAGTAAGCCGCGTAAAAAACCACGTGCACGGAATCATCCAAGACCCGATCACAATAACGCCCGACATCCATGTGGGTGATGTGCTCGAAATCATTGAAAGTCGCCGCTATACATTTAGCTCTTTCCCGGTCGTTGACGACACAGGCAAACTCTCCGGCCTTCTTTCCGGTAGCGTGGTGAAACCCCGTTACGCTGACCGCAGAGTATCAGATGCCGCGATCCCCCGTGAAAACGTGCATGTGGTCAATCAACAGGAATTGGAGAAGGATTCCATTAAGGTTGCAGATCAATTCTTCACTGACCATCCAGGAATCAACAAATTGCTGGTGGTGGACGACGACGATCACCTACACGGCCTCTTCACCCTGAGTGATGTTGAACGTATCACACAGGAAGCGCAAGCCCAGCTCAAGCCCGCGCGCGACAGCGACTTTCAACTTCTTTGCGGTGCGGCCGTTTCCGCCACTCGCAACAAACAGGGCCAACTCGACCATGAACGAGTCATCAACCATGTCGGTGCACTGACCGATCGCGGTGTCGATACCGTCGCCATCTCCACAGCTCATGGTCACACGCAGGGAGTTGGGGACACAGTCAAACTAATTCGCGCCGCAATCCCTCAACTGCCCATCATCGCCGGCAATGTCACCAGTGCCCGCGGCGTAGAATATTTGGCTGATTGCGGCGCCAACTCAATTAAAGTTGGCCAGGGCCCTGGCTCCATTTGCACCACACGCATTGTTGCGGGGGTCGGCATCCCTCAACTCACCGCGCTGTATGTTGCCTCAAAAGGCGCGCAAGCCAAGGGCGTTACTATAATTGCTGACGGCGGCGTGACCAAGAGTGGCGACATTGTGAAAGCACTAACGCTCGCTAACGCAACCATCATGGGGGGACTGCTGGCAGGCTGCCAGGAATCACCTGGCGACATTGTGGAAATCAGCGGAAAACGCTATAAGCAATACCGCGGCATGGGTAGCCTTGCCGCGATGAAAGCTGGCAGCGCCGCGCGTTATGGGTACTCTGAAGATGATTCTACTCGCAAGGTAGCTGCAGAAGGAGTAGAGGCGCTTAAGGAAGTTTCCGGTTCGGTCGACCAGATTTTGCAACAGCTCGCGGGTGGGATTCGAAGCGGCATGGGTTATCTCGGTGCAAGCAACCTAGAACAACTTCGTGAAAAAGCACGCTACATCCGAATTAGTTCCGCAAGTTTACACGAGTCAAAGCCACACGATATAATCGAGGTGAAAGCCAGCAGCTAAAACTGCACAGAGTTATTCATCTTTCCACATTCGGGACACAGGGACCGATCTACATCGCCGTCGTCGGTATAGACGTATCCGCACCATTCACAGCTAAACACATGATCATAACTGGTGGCGTGATCAAATTCTACTACCTGCCGGCGCGCATAAAAAGCAACCACTACCCAACCGACCAACATCACAATTAGATAAAGGAAAATAATATCAGAGACCAGCATCTTTCATCTCGGGCGTTTTGTTATATTCGTCACAGAATTCAGGTTAACGTGCCAGTGAAAAATCAAGTCACCTGTGGTGAGCAGAGCACCTGGAGCAGCATTGGTTATTCTATCAAAACGCACCTTTTTCAGAGCAATTTCAAGAGCCAACTTATCCGCAACATCATGCCCCGAACGATCAATTAAACTTCCAGTAAAAACCACACCATCTGCATTCACCATCACCTGCACTGTGGTTGGTTTAAGTAAATCTTTGAGATGCCAAGAACTGGTTAAGGGAACGGAGTTTGCCAACGGACGGTTCTTGAGGTCGCCTGATATTTCCAACCAACTCGATTGCCGCAACTGCAAGGAGGGCACATCCATATGGTAAAGTCGAGGAGGGGGTTTCATAAAAGCAACCGCCTGCCGAGGCGCATTGCTGACCAAAGTTGCTTCAAGAAAGTCGGTGATCAAATTGGATGGATAAGGCAATTCAATATCTGACAATGACCACCGATGAGGTTGATAATCCAACGGATCAGGTTTTAGCCATGCTTCTGAAAAACCCTGCGGATTAGGTTGCGACAGGAGTTCAGGGTCTTCATGCACTATTTCCTGAAGTAAATTCCGATTCACTCTTTCAACTACTTGAATGGCAGAATTTGAATCCGTTTCAAGACGAGAAGGCGCTTGGCCTAAAATCCACAAAAAGAAGCCCACCTTAACCACGAACACAGCTAAAACCCACCACCCCCAGTGCATATGCCGGAATTGTGGACTAGTTGGAGCCGGGGTGCTCATTGTTTGAGAGGTATCCGCTCAAAAAGCCGCGGACGAGTAGCTAACCAGGTCTGGCGAACCCCTGCTTGTTGCGCTGCCGCCACGACTTTTATTATTGCCTCATTGTTGACGGCACGATCCGCTTTCAAGACGAGCAGTAGTCCCTCATCGCCAGCGCCTGCTGCCAGACGACTCAGTTCCGTTCGTAATTTTGAAAGCTTCACCTGTTGGTTCAAATAATACAAACGGTGCTGTTCGTCCATTGCCACAATAACCGAATCCGTAAACACCGTCGGCCTTTGCCCCGAACCTTCTGGCAAACGGACCGATACTCCCTCAACCAGAAGCAACGTCGAATTGCTTATCAAAAAAAACAGCAGCAAAAACATCACACAACCAACAGGCACAGCGCCAGGCAGATCACAGATTAATCGATGTCGACGTCTGAACTTCATGGTTTTGGGCAAGCCTAGTTACTTTGTCAGCGGAGGTTATCCTGATGTTTTATTTTCTTGCCACCGATTTTGTTTACCCACTCTTTCGTTCTGTTTTTTTCATTTCGCCCACCATTTGCAAGGCGCTCAAGCCAGCTTTTTCCATATCCAACACAATACTTCCCACAACAGACACAAGATGGTTGTAGCCAACATAACTTGGAACACCAATCGCCAAACCAAAGGCCAACGGCATCATGGAAGTGGCGAAATGAGCGTGATGATCCGTGACCACCGTTTCGCCAGTTTTCATGAATCCAAACACTGCCCCCAGCAAGCCAAGCAAAGGTGCGATTTGGCCGATAGTTGCTAAAATCCCAAGACGAGCCTCAAGTCGAGCAATTTCCTCCGAACCGTGTTGCTCGAGAATCTCCTTCACCTCCTCTCGCGGCAGATCATGGTTTTCCAAAACTGCCTTCACCACGCGCGCTGTGGGACTCGGCGTTGCATCACAAATACCAATAGCCTCAACGAGATTGTTTTGGCCGAGAACATTCTTCAGACCACCAAGAAGTGCGGTGGTGTTAATCTGCACACGGTGATAGGCCAGGCGACGATCAACGAACACCACCGTGGCCAACGCACTGGCACCCAACAGCACCCAAATCATCGGTCCACCCTGCAGTAAGGTCAATGCGAGCATGCCAGATTATAAAACAAGTTTAACTCTGCGTCACGCCCAAAGCCAATCTATCGGCAACAACACATAACAATTTCGCCTTGCGAGTTCCTATCATTCCTTCGCAATGTTTCCCCAATGAATCAACCTGATCAACTTCGTGAACTTTTTCGCATGCAGAAGGCCCTCAATGAACG
>CAZTTU010000032.1:0-10204 GCA_964616045.1 uncultured Verrucomicrobiota bacterium
CCTGAGTGTTTTCGCCTAGGAGCTAGCCGAAAAGTTTGTGCAGCGCTTTAACCGGGAAATTCTTCCCTGGACAAATCGTCTGCTCATTTTTTATCTCTCGGTGGACAAGGAATTTAGGGCGACCCTTCAGGGTTTTGTTCTTGAGATAATCAATTAAAGCTATCAGTGAAGCCTGTTGCTTTCGTGTAACCCATTTCTTATCAAAATTACCCACCACACAAATCCCAATGGAGTTGGCATTGTAGGTGTCATTTTTCACATGACCGCCCTTAATCTGACGCAACCAACGAGAGCCCACTTCCACCTTGCCGTCAGCACAACCGTTGGTACCATTGCAAATCACAAAGTGATAGGCCAGCCCATTTACCATGCCGCGCTGCCGATGAGCCGCATCGAAAATCTTGGCGTTGCCGTTCCTGGTGGCACTATGATGCGCTATGATATTCTTCCACTTTGAGGTGTTGATTTTCGGGCGATTGATCGTGATCAGCGGAAGCGACTTGTATTGCGCGTTTAGGGAAAGACGCTGACCTGGAACAATCAAATCCGTGGTCAACCCGTTCCACAGTTTCAAATTGGCCACTGAAGTGCGATGACGCTTAGCAATAACGGTAAGATTTTCCCCTTTCCGAACCACATGATAACGCTGAAAGCGAGCCGCCAACACGTCACTTGGTGAGAACGCCAAGACACCACCAGCTGTCAAAAAAGCCGGCCCAGTTAATGCCTGTAAAAACTGGCGTCGTGTCTCCCCCATCGGTGTACTGGAAAATACACAATAAACGCTAATGGGTCGAGATTAAGAGCGACAGGTTATCCCCATTTCACTAACAATTCATTGAGAATAGACTCAATAAACGTGCCCACATTCGCTTCTTCCGTAGCCCGTGGGCCGGCAACATTAATAATCTGCACCTCGTGGCACCGGAGAAAAGCTGCCAATTGACGCGCATTTTCCGAAGCAGTCTGGAGTCCAGAAAGATGCAGGCAAGGCTTGAAGTTTTCTGCAGCCAATTTGGCTGTCGCCAAAGAACCGCCAATCAATTTCGGCGCGAGACTGATAATCACCGTGGCATCTGAATCTCGCACATTCCATTCAGTTCTTTGCAGATAATCAGCTTTAGGTGTCTCTCGCAAATTGTATTGAGCACCAACCACTCCATCTTCTGCCAATCGCCCTTGAGGACACCAACCTCCGTGGGAGATGTTGTTTGTCATCGCCCAATCAAGCGCGGCACGATCCGCGCCGGATTGCCCACCGGAAATGATTCTCGGAAAATTCACTGCTCAATAGAAAGGCAGAGCTCGCCAAGATTGGCCAGTTGATTTATCACACTCACGTGCCCAAACAACCGAACATCTTGTGGATCTGCACTGACCAACAACGCCACAACACCATCAACGCGCTGGGCAATACACACATCAATACACCGAATATTGACGCACTGGCAGCACGAGGGGTGGCGTTCACTCAAGCCTATTGTCAAAGCCCCGTTTGCACGCCCAGCCGCGCATCCTTCCTCACTGGGCGTTATCCACGCACCACGCGCTGCCGACAAAACGGCCAAGCCATCCCGGCCAGCGAAAAACTTGTCAGCCGCCTCTTTGCCGACGCAGGCTACACTTGCGGATTGGCAGGCAAGCTACACCTGGCTACCTGCGCCAATGGCGTGGTTGAAAAACGCATTGATGATGGTTACGAAATCTTCCACTGGTCACATCACCCAAAGCCGGACTGGCCCGAGAATGCTTACACACAGTGGCTCGCCAAACAAGGAACGTCGTGGGAGGAACTTTATAGTGGACCAGCCACCCCTTATGTGAAGCACGGGATTCCTGCTGAGTACAATCAATCGACCTGGTGCGCCAATATGGCAATTGACTTTATCCGCGAACAAAAAGGCAAGCCTTGGTTTTTTAGCTACAACTCCTTTGCTCCACATCATCCCTTTGACCCACCAGCAGAATACCTGGCCCGATATAATCCTGATGAAATACCGCTGCCCAAGAGTTGCCCTGGTGAACTTGAGAGCAAGACCACCTATCAGCAACTC
Source organism: uncultured Verrucomicrobiota bacterium (assembly GCA_964616045.1). Lineage (GTDB taxonomy): Bacteria > Verrucomicrobiota > Verrucomicrobiia > Limisphaerales > UBA1100 > UBA1100. Next base: position 2,055 of record CAZTTU010000032.1, read on the forward strand.
GATAGCAAGTTCCCCCACAATGATCCCGATGGATACAACATCGCTGCCATGTCCGATGCGGACAAGCGCGCGGTAACAGCTGCCTACTACGCAATGATTGAGCTGATCGATGAAGGCTTGGGGCGGATGGTTGCCTGCCTGGAGGAAACCGGACAGCTGGAGAACACAATTGTCATCTTCATGAGCGACCATGGAGAGATGCTCGGCGATCACGGCATTTACCTGAAAGGCCCACATTTTTACGATGAGGCAGTACGCGTACCGCTCATCTTTAGCTGGCCGGAAATATTCAAGGCCGGGGTGCAGGCTGATTGCTTGACGGAATTGGTGGATATCGCCCCCACCCTGCTGGAATCCGCCGAACTGGTTATTCCCAAGGCCATACAGGGTAGAACACTTCTGCCAATTCTCAAGGGAGACAAAGACCCCGCAAAACATCGCGATCACGTTTTCAGCGAGTATTACAATGCCTGGACTCACAAACATAGTTACGGCACCATGTTGCGGACAGAGTCACACAAGATGGTTGTCTACCATGGCACCGACCAGGGAGAGCTGTATGATCTTGTGAATGATCCGGATGAATTCGAGAATCTCTGGAGCAATCCCAATCAAGCTGGATTGAAATGTAAAATGTTGAAAGATACCTTTGATGTGAGCGTATTCACGATGGACCCAACCCCCCCCCGCGAAGGGCCATTTTAGTTGGGATTACCAGGGCCAAGCCTTTAATACCACCACCATCTTCAGAGACGCGCATCGAGATTCCCAGTGTGCTGGAGGGCTATCACTGTGAGGATTGAGGGGGCGCTTCTTCTCAGCGGCCATCAGTTCTCTACCCGTTTTGCCGCTATGTTTACCGGAGGAGAGTTGTCGCCCTATCATTGTTGAAGTCGGCAGGCCCATGCAAAAGGCTGATTCCCGTATATTACATACTATCTTGAGTCACTCGCCCGGGAACTTCTTGCTTCAACAGCAGCAGAAGAGTCTATGCTTCTGCTGCTATGGCAATGAGAAAAAATATAAAATACAGACCGCCACAACCACAACTGAAAATGGTGGCGATCATTCCGGTGACTCTTCCACCTTGAGTCAACCCCCTTCCGGATGGATCCATAATGCCTTGATCCATTTCCTTCAGATCATTGTTACCCATTACCCAGGCAGGAATGCCGGTGAAAAACCAACAGCCCAAAACCATGCTCAAGATTCCCAGCACGAGGATCAGTACGCCTCTGTGTTGTTTTCGGTAACTTTGATACAGGGGAACTGTGGCTGCCATGGGGGGCTGGACGGACTGCGGGGGGGGTGGGGCATGAGCTCCACCCATTAATTCCTGAAAATTGACTGCGGGTTGCCAAGGACCACCATTAACACTCACTTGCGATTGGGCAGTAACCCGGTTTTCCACCATGTACTGGCGCACCTGCTCGGCAGAACAAGGTCCGTAAGTCTTGCCATCACCACCAATAAAACTATAACTGGCCATAATCCCCGTAGAACATTGCGCCGATCGCTCAATAAAACCTTCTGCAAACCATCACTCGTTCGGCCAACTTGCCAATATCGCCGCCACTATTCAACAACATACATCTGCTCTTCAGCATGACAACCACCATGCCGCATCAGTATCGTCAAAACTAAAAAAATCATCTCCCAAGTTTTCCACACACTCGGAATTCCCAGCACCCGACAGGCTTGCTCAAGAACTGGCGTCAGTGCGTTCAGGGAAATGCATTAAGCTCCTTAAGGTGTTGAAGAAACCAAACTGCACACAATCCCCCTCTCCAAAACTACTAAAACATTTCAGATTTTGATTCCATGCTCATCTCCTACCGAGAGACTTCACGCACCTTTAACCAAGGTAACTGCCCATTGGTGCTATCATTGTATTAGCAGAAATTATCTAGAGCTCGTCCACCAAGAGAAAGGGTAAGAGATTAACGAGACACTAGCAAAAACACAATGATTCCAATGGGATAAATCAATCCCAAATTCGACATGTTTGAGGCGACCAGATTGTCAAGGTTTTGCTGACAACTCTCATCATCTTTTCGTTTCTTGGCCAAGGCAAATACGGCATAGAAGCCTGTCAGTTCCGGCAAGGACGTAACCAATCCCAGAATCCAGCCAACAGCCCACTCGGGCACTCTCAGTTGATTGACGATGGATTCGGCGACAATGCCCAAGTAATTGCCCGCCACGATGATACCCCCAATTCCCAGCAGGATAAACAATATCCCCCTGGGACCTTTAGAGGGATCTTTTGGTGTATCATTACCCTTCTCACCCGGATCAGGCGGGTTGAATTTCTTATCCAGTATCAAGTAGGTTACGAAAAACCCAAATAGAATCAAGGCCGTCCAATGTGATTTTGCCCACTGCTCTCGAGTGACGAGAATAACCGGAAGTACAATCGCCCCCAAGGCAAACCCGATTTCATCGGCGAACTTCCTCTTAGCTAAAGCCTTGGACCGGCCAAAATACAGGACGGCGGACATGAACAAAATCAGGTTGATGATGTTGGAAGCGGTTACATTCCAGAGTCCCGCACCCAAAAGCCCCTTCGCGGCAGTACTGACTGTGCCGACCAATTCGGGGCCCGAAGTAGCGTAACCCATGATTTGCCCCTGAACTTTCCGGGGAATTCGCCAGGCATCGGAGGTCAATTGAATTCCTTTTATCAAAAGAAAACGCGTGATGAGCACCACGGCAATCCCCAGTATAACCAGCCACACAAATTCTTGATAACCCCCGAGCATATGTAGAGTTATTTTCAGCGTTGTCTAGAAACAATACAGAGGAGGATCCTGAACATTCAATTTTCCTTGTGCTACCGGCCGCTCAGGTTACGTTGATTCTTCGCTGAATCAAAGAATACATTTTGAAAGCCCTGACCGTCATCGCCGCCATATTTTTATTTGGCCTGAATTGTACGTTGGCAGTTGAAAAGCCTCATGTGGTGTTTGTGACCGGTGATGAAGAGTATCGCTCGGAGGAATCGATGCCGATGTTGGCGAGAATTCTTAAAAGGGATTTTGGGTTCCAAATCTCGATTGCGTATTCGCTGGATGACAAGGGGTTTGTGGATCCTAACAACACAACCAATGTAACCGGGATCGAGGCACTAAATACGGCTGATTTACTGGTACTGTTCACGCGGTTTCGGAATTGGCCAAATGGCAAATTCAAGGTGTTCCTTGATTATGTAGCGCAAGGGAAACCCATCGTGGGTTTCCGTACCGCGACACATGCATTTCGCTACCCAATAGGACACAAGTTTGAATCGTGGAATGAGGAAAAGATCGCTGATTTGGTAGGGCAAAAATGGATTACACACCACGGACATCACGGAACACAGGTACTGACAAAAGTGCGCCCATTAGCCTCGGCCAAGAAACATCCGATTCTGCGCGGGGTGAAGCCGTTCGACGCGTATTCCTGGCTGTACCATGTGCAGGGAGGCGAGGATAAACTGCACGGTGACGCAATGTTACTAATGGAGGGTACGGCTCTGAAATCAAAGCATCAACGCGCGAAGAATACTAAAAAATATCCCCTGATCGGGCCTACGGCTTGGGTCAAAACCTACACCGGCTCAAGCGGTAAAAAGGGGCGCGTTTTCTTCAGCACCACTGCGCACTCTTTTGATTTTAAGGCAGCCACAAATCGCAAGCTCGCACTTAACGGAATTCTTTGGGCAATGGAAATGGAGAACCGGATTCCCAAGGACGGCTGTAGCGCCAAGCTGGTTGGCAAGTACGACCCCAACGACGCTGGATTCGGCACAGTATTCAAGCAGGGTTTGAAACCCGTTTTCCTGTTCAAGTAATTCGCCAGATAATATTATCTCATAGGCCGAGGCAAATAGCTTTGGTTTCGGTGTAGAGATCAAGCACTTCGCGCCCCATCTCCCGACCCCAACCACTCTGCTTGTAACCACCGAAGGGGAGCGCAGCATCAAAGATGTTGTAGGTGTTCACCCAGACAGTACCCGCACGCAGGCGGGCTGCAGTGCGGTGGGCCTTACTGATATCGCTTGTCCAGATTCCAGCGGCCAAACCGTAAGCGCTGTCGTTGCTGCGGGCGATTATTTCCTCAGGATCATCAAAGGGATCAACCACCACGACCGGCCCAAAGATTTCCTCGCGCACAACGCTCATATCATCGCGAGTGTCGGTAATGACGGTGGGAGACACGAAATAACCCTGCTCACCTCGGCGCGTGCCGCCCGTGACACAGGTGGCGCCTGACTCCTTGCCGGAATTCATGTAACCAGTCACGCGGTTGAGCTGCTCATCTGAGACCAGCGGGCCCATCTCCGTGTCATTGGCCAGTCCCGGCCCAAGCTTGATCGCCTCGGCGGCGTCTTTTACTCCGCTCACGACATCATCAAAAATATCCTTCTCCACGTATAGACGCGAGCCAGCACAGCAGCATTGACCATGGTTGAAGAAGATGGCGCTGGCGGCTCCGGCGATGGTTGCCTCAAGATCGGCGGTATCCTTGAAAATGATGTTGGGAGATTTGCCTCCCAGTTCGAGAGTGACCTTCTTCAGGTTACCCGCCGCAGCGGCCACAATCATCTTACCCACCTCAGTGGACCCAGTGAAGGCCACCTTGTCCACGTCGTCATGTGCGGCCAATGAGGCGCCGGCGGTCTCCCCCATGCCAGTAACGATATTCACCACGCCATCTGGCACTCCTGCTTCCTCTAAGATTTCACCAAGACGCAAGGCTGTAAGGGGAGTTTGCTCGGCAGGCTTGAGCACAACGCAGTTGCCGGTGGCAAGTGCGGGGCCAAGCTTCCAGGCGGCCATGAGAAGCGGGAAATTCCAAGGAATGATTTGCCCCACCACGCCAACCGGCTCGCGCATGGTGAAGGCATGGAACTGCGCCCCCGCCGCGTATGGCACAGAGATAGGAATGGTGTTACCTTCCAGCTTGGTGGCCCAGCCGGCCATATAGTGAAAGAGATCCGCAGAGAGCGGCACATCGGCAACCTTGGCCACGGCCATTGGCTTGCCGTTGTCCAAACTTTCCAGCTCGGCGAGTTCATCCAAGTTCTCCAAAACGAGATCGCCAATCTTCCAGATTATCTTACCGCGCTCGCTGGGGGTCATGGTTTTCCATGTGTGGGTATGGTCATCAAATACACGGCGAGCGGCTGCGACAGCCTGATTGATATCCTCCGAATCACCCTCAGCCGCCATGGCGATGACTTCGCCGCTTGCTGGGTTGTAGACGGGAAAAGTTTTCCCAGAAGCCGCATCCTGCCATTTACCACAAATCAAATTTTGGCGCGGTGACTGCAGAAATTTCTGTACACGCGACGAGAGTTCAACATCGGTCATTTCGAGAGGGGGATTAACGGCCATAAAAGGAGTTCTTTTGGTTTAGTTGCCGAAGTGTAAGCCGGCGGCTACAGAGTGCAACCCCTTTGAAAACAAAAAACTAGGGCTCAACACTCACAGAGAGGGCCTGATCATTGGAAATTGTGAAGCGAACGCTGGTCATTATCCAGTCGGCTTGGCGGGCGGTCATTTTCATTCCTTTGTATACCCACAGACCGTTTTGATCCTCATCCGGACTAGCCAACCCCCTGATCAGGTCCGATAACTAACGAATACAACCATCAATTCATCTTTGAGGAGAAGTACCTCCAATGTCCATTCCAAGCCGCCCCCTCCGACGACTCTTTCACCAGACTTCCTTCTTCATCATGATGAATTGTCTTAACCGTTCCATTGGTATGATAAAGAATTTCTATTTCCCTACCCGATAGTACGCCACTCAGTGTGTCGCGCCAGCACCCCATCACAATAATTGCTCCCAGTCAATCCATGCCGCCGGTGAGATCGCGCCTATCAGTCGAAGCGCTTTGGGCAATGATTATAATCCTAGACCAATCACTCCCCCGCCAGAACAACCCATCAAAAACGAATTAATATTCCAAAGAAATGAAAATCAACGGTTATATTTGGAGCACCCAACCCAATTGCAAAGAGGAAATTCATGGCGATTCAGTTTCACTTTCCGGAGCCTCCACATTCACATTCTTCACCTTGCCGGATTGAAAAGTAAACCGCACATTGATGAGAAGCGGCTTTGGCCCTCCACTTTCAAGCTTAACCCCCTCAAAAACCCAATCTCCATCGACTACCTTATCCGGCTCACCAAACGCAGAATAAACGTTATCCTCTGGCTTATTGAAGTAAATCTTCTCCAGCTCGCCCCCTTTCCAAATGTTGGTTCGCCCAACAGGCACGGGTGTCGGCGGCACCAACTCACCAGTTTCCAACCACTCTTTGATGCCTACTTCCTCGTCATCAAGATAGGTAGTTTCAAAAGCTTTGATTCCATTCTCATACCAGCCTGTGGCCACACCTGCGCGCAATCCTCCCATGTGGGGTGTTTCACTCATTTTTTTCCCATTTTCGTACCACTCAACCAGCATACCCGTCATCCGCCCCTCTTTCCAAGACACCTCCCATGACTTTTGGCCATGCTCAAACCACCAAACCTCAAGCCCTTCTTCAACCCCCATAACCAGATTCTTTTCACTTTTGATTTGGCCTGACTCATACCATTCCGAGTATTTCCCGTGCGGCTCATCATTCTTCCAATCCGCTTCCCAAGCCAATATGCCATCCCGAAACCACCCTTTTGCCTTACCCATACGATTCCCATTCACGTAAGGAGTGATACTCTTATTCTTGCCATTAGGATGCCACCAAATTTCCTTGCCCTGCTGCTTACCGTTTCGGAACATAGTCTGAAACTCCATTTGCTTACCATCCGGAAACCACTGAACTATAGGACCATCTAGCACCCCGTTCTTGTATTCAGATTGGCCCGCCCGCGCACCTGATTCGTGCCACCAGATTTCCGAGCCGTGCTCTTTACCATCCAAATACATACTAGTCTGTTCAATTTTGCCTGAAGGGTAATACCAAACCGCCTTCCCGGTGAATGGTGACGTTTCACCCACTTGATAAGTGAGGCCCGCAGATTTGTCATACACAAGTGCATCCGCCGCCAACTCCACTATCTCAGTCCCCGATTTGCCTCCGGAACTGAGGGAATCCTTCTGGCCACAACTTACCCAAAGAAAAAATGGAACAAACACCCATAAATAGCGCATGGACAGTTGAGACGACATCATCGGTAACGCGGTTACATTACCTCCCATCCACACGCATGGCAACAGCACTGATTACACAATTATTATGTAACCGCAAATCCAGTCATATCGTCTCCGGTAGAAAGGTTAATTGCCTTTTAAGACGACAAACAACCGGAGAAACAAGAAATGAAACACATCACAGCAGTAATAATACTAATTAATGGGCTCGTCCTATCCTCGGCAATTCAAGGCCAAAACAGACAAAATAACCCGCAAAAGGAACAATTTGGAGCCCCCAATTCTGTCCGCACACAAGGCCAGAAAAATCGCAAGACAGTTCGGCAGCCATTCGGCTCAAAAACCAATCTAGGCAAGAAATCTCAATCGGGTGCTAAAGGCAAGCCACAAGGCCCTCAAACTGGCATGACCAAGGTTCAGAAGGGCCACCATATCGTTAAGGTGCTGGAATTAAACGAAGAACAGGCCCAACAGCTCAAGGCCGCCCACCAGGAAATGGGAGCGATCGCTAAGGGCATTCGCGGCAATAATGAGCTAAGTGAAGAGGAGAAAAAGGCAGCCCTCCGTGAAGCCCATATGGGGCAGCGAGAAAGCCTCGCAGGGTTTCTATCCGAGGAGCAACTAGCTAAACTCCAAGAGATTCACCGCCAGCATGCCAAGCCTAAGCCGAATCAAAATAAGCCCAAACCCGGAGCGAATATTGCAAAAGCCTTGGGTCTCTCCAAGGAACAGGAAGCAAAGCTTCGCAAGGCCCGTGAATTTACGGCCAAGAAAATCGGCAGCATTGTGAAAAACAAGGAACTCAGCAAAGAAGAAAAACAAGAGAAAATTAAGGAAGTCCACGGCACTCTCCGAGCTCGTCGCGAACAGATCCTTACTGAGGAGCAACAGGCCAAGCTAAAGGAACTGCACGAAGCAGGTGAGTTAAATCGTCCCCAAGGTGGCAGACAAGAGAAGGGTCGCCCGCAAAATGGTAATCAATCTTACGGTTTACAAAAGGGCCGCC
>CAZTTU010000032.1:10304-23838 GCA_964616045.1 uncultured Verrucomicrobiota bacterium
CCCAAGGCGGTGGTCAGCAGCAGGGTCGTCCGCAGGGCCGCCCCCAAGGCGGTGGTCAGCAGCAGGGTCGTCCGCAGGGCCGCCCCCAAGGCGGTGGACAACAGCAGGGCCGTCCGCAACCACGGAACAGATAGTCTGAATTTTGTCTCTCCGGAACCCGGCTGGTAACAGCCGGGTTTTTTCTTTTCTGTTTCTGTAACAAGAAGACGCTGGCTTTCGTCTTTTTCATAGCTAATGTTTGGGAGAAACCGTTGACATGAAAACACTTATTCCCTTCCTCATGATGGCCTTCTTTGCGTTCACAGCGCAGGCCGGTGTGCCACCAACGAAAAAACCGGATGGTGGACGCCTCAACCTGCGCACCCCCTCGACAACCAGGCAAACGGTCCGGGGATCCACCTACGGCATCCGCAAAAACCCGCTACGCGGCGTGAATCGTGCAGATGTCATTGAAGAACTCGGTGGCAGCGCAGAGACGGAAGCCGCTGTCAAAAAGGCACTGGATTGGTTGACCAAAAAACAAAAGGATGATGGGCACTGGGAGGAAACCTCATCCAAAGTCGCCCACACTGGACTGGCTATACTCTGTTACCTTTCATACGGTGTGAAGCCGAGCGATGAAAACCCGTATGGAGAGACTCTCTCCAAGGGGCTAAACTGGCTGCAAAATCAAGTATCCGAATCGGGCAATATGCGAGACGGAGGAAAAATGTATGATCAGGCAATCGGCACCTTGGCACTCAGTGAGGCGTACGGCATCACGAGTAATGAGAAACTGGGCCTGACACTTGACCGCGCTTTATCATTACTGATTAAAGCTCAAAACCCCAAAACCGGCGGCTGGCGTTATCAACCGCTTTCTCCTCTCAGTGATCTTTCAGTGACTGGCTGGGTGATCATGGCCTTGCGCAGCGCGGAAATGGCCGGCAAGAAACTACCTGAGAACACGGTCAAAAAGACATTAAAATACCTGGATATCATGAGCGCTGGACAGCACAAGGGCAAATACGGCTACAAGAGTCCCACCCCAACCATGTGCATGACCTCAGTAGGAATGTATTGCCAACAGCTTTTGAGTGTAAATCACCTTGCCATCAAAGATCGCCAAAATGAGTCAGCAGCCTACCTCAACTTGCACCTTCCCAATAAGAACCAAAAAAACTACTACTACTGGTACTATGGAACCTTAACCACATTTCTCCATGGTGGGGAAGTGTGGCAGGAGTGGAACAAGAAAATGAAGCCCATCTTCCTGGAAAAAAGACAAGCTGATGGTAGCTGGAAAGCCGAGGGCAATCGCGCCAAGAAAGAAGGTACTCATGTCACCACCTGCTGGGCCGCCCTATCCCTTTCAGTTTACTACCGTTACCTGCCTATGATGAACGGGTACCGCCGGATGGATCTAGGAAAAAAGTCATCGACAAAACACGAGATCAACAGCACTCAAAGGATCAACCTTGCCCCCAAGTCTCCGCAGTTGAAAAAGAAGTAGGAGCCTTCCCGCCCATCTGCGTGAAACATAAACGCAGCTTGACTCACATGCGACATCACCCTTCAGGCTTCCCTGCTGACGCGACTGCCCTTAGGGTTCTGCCATGTTAAAAACAACGATTTTTTTGATCGGCATCTTATCAGCTTCGCCATTCCTGTACGGTCAGGAGACCGTTGCTGAAAAGTCGAGCCGCACCACTTTGCTTACGCCTGAATCACTTGGCAAAACGGTGTATGAAGCGATCGCTAAAAACAGATACCCACAACTCCGTGCCGCCTCCGCCCTTTCGCTGGATGCGAAGGAGATGGAAATATTCGGGAATGACATCATCAAGGCGATCGAAGCCAAACTGAAGAACGGCGGTTTTGAAAATCCGGAAATTGGGCACACAATACTGAAGTCCATCCGGGAAGACCTTGTCTCACCGGAGAAATTAGCCATGCAGATAAAGGATCTTCAAAAGAAAGAATCGGCTTTTAAGAAATCCCTCGCCACCTTGCGCTCACAGGCCAAGGCAGCCGGCGTGGATTGGACCAAGGCAAAATATTTGAGTACGGATGCGTCGAATTCTAAAGCGGATGAGGATATCCCTCTCCGCACAGGCGATTTGTTTATTCATTTCAAAGCCGCCGGAAAAGAGTATCGCATCAAACTGGATAACTGCGCCAAGACCCCCCGATGGGGATGGATGCTCGGGCCGGACAAACTGCAACTTGACGCAGTAAAGAAGAATTAATCTACCATCATGGAAAACATTGCCGCCACACTCTTCACCCTCTTTATGCTCATCCTGCTTCAGGCAGTGCTGGGCTTTGATAATCTGTTGTATATCTCGCTAGAATCCAAACGCGCACCGGAGAAAGACCAATCCAGGGTGCGCAAGTGGGGTATCGGTATTGCTGTCGGCCTACGAATCGTCTTGCTCTTTCTGCTCGTACAAATGATTGGATTTTTTCAAGATCCATGGCTCTTCCCAAATTGGTCGGGCGTCATTGAGGGTGAGTTTAACCTCCATAGCCTTATCGTTTTGATCGGCGGCGTGTTTATCATCTATACCGCCATGAAAGAAATTTTTCACATGATCGCCGCCGATGATTTGTCTAACGACGGCGTTGAACGCAAACTTGCTTCGAGTAAATCAGTCGTCACCAAAATCGTACTGATGAACCTCGTCTTTTCGTTTGATTCCATTCTCAGCGCCATCGCTCTGACTGCCGGATCAAGACTTGATGAAAAAGGTGAAATTGTTCCCGGCAATCCTGCTGATTCGTTCCTCATCATGATGATCGCCATCGTGGCGGGCGGATTGCTGATGATTTTGCTCGCCGATCGCGTTTCAGAATTTCTTCAGCGCAACCGGATGTACGAAGTGCTCGGATTATTCATCCTTTTCGTTGTCGGCATCCTCCTCCTCACAGAGGGCGGGCATCTCGCCCATCTTAAACTCTTCGGGCACAAAATTGAGGCCATGAGCAAAGCCACTTTTTACTTTGTGATTTCGGTTCTCGTGCTCACCGAAATTGTCCAGAGCCGTTATCAGAAAAAATTACTGAAGCGACAGCGAACGGCATAGCCTGCCTCCACCTGATGAAATTTGCACTGGCCATCTTTTGCTTCATCTCCGCACTTAACGCCGCTGATCCAAAAGTGGGCCAGCTCGTGAAGCTTAACTTCAACGCAGTTGACGGCCGCAAAGTGGATCTTTTCGATTTTCGGGGTAAAGTTGTACTGCTCTATTTCTGCGCCTCCTGGCACCCACCCTGTGTGCGTGAGTTTCCCAAGATCCATGCAACATACGAGAAACTACACCCAAAGGGTTTTGAAATAATCGGCATCTCACTAGACCGATCGAGGGCGAATTTTAATGATTACACCAAACGAAATAGAATCACATGGCCCCAGTACATCGCGGAATGGAATGGGCCGATAATGAAACAGTTTAACGTGCGAGCAATCCCCACAGAAATCTTGATCGACCAAAAAGGCCGAATCTCCCATCTCAACGCACGGAAAAATCTCGAAGAAAAGGTCCTTGCCCTACTTGCCTTAACGAATCCCACAAAACAATGGGGTCAATGGCGGGGACCGCTTGCAACCGGCTTTGCTCCTGCGGCTAACCCACCCACCGAATGGAGTGAAACTAAAAACATTCGCTGGAAAACCTCCCTGCCCGGCCTCGGCCATTCCTCGCCGGTGGTTTGGGGCAACCACGTTTTTCTCACCAGTGCAGTGCCACAGGGCGAAAAACTTCCCGTATCTCAACAACCACCCGGCGCGCATAACAACATGGACCCCTTTCGGAAACTACGCTTCATTGTACTCGCGATCAATCGCACCACTGGAAAAATCGCGTGGCAAACAATTGCTCATACCGCACAACCACACCAAAGCACACACGAGAGCGGTACGTGGGCTTCCAATTCGCCTGTGGCAGATAGCAAACACGTCATCGCATTCTTCGGTTCCAGTGGCCTTTACTGCCTCAATATCGCCAACGGCAAATTGGCTTGGAAAAGGAACCTCGGCAACATGCAGGTAAAGCACGGCCATGGTGAAGGGGCCTCGCCCGCACTTTACGGCAACACCGTAGTCATTAATTGGGATCATGAGGATGACTCCTTTGTCGTCGCATTTGACAAGCGCACCGGCAAGGAACTTTGGCGCAGGGCACGCAATGAGCCAACCGGTTGGAGTACACCAATTATTGTGGAACACGATAGCAAAGTGCAAATCATCATCAGCGCCACCAACGCCGTGCGCGGCTACGACCTAGCTACCGGCAAAGTGCTGTGGCACGTTGGCGGTTTGCCGCACAACGTCGTTGCCACACCTGTTTATGCCAATGGCATTGTCTATGCCGGCGCCAGTTATGAGAAACGCACCATGCTCGCAATTAAGCTGGAAGGCGCAAAAGGCAACCTGACAGGTACCAAGAATATTTTGTGGATCCGTCGTGCCGCCACGCCATACGTTCCTTCCCCGCTGCTAATGCCCGACAACACCCTTTATTTTTTCCATCATTATCAGGGTTTTCTCTCAAAGGTAAACGGCCTCAGCGGAAAGGACGCCGGACCGTTTCGATTAGAAGGTATGCGGGATTTTTATGCCTCACCAGTGGGGGCTAAGAATCGCATATACCTGACGGACCGAACGGGCACAACGGTGGTGCTGAGCCACGGAGACCAACCCAACCCGCTGTCCATCAACAAGCTTAATGACTCCTTTAGCGCATCACCAGCCATTGCGGGGGACACACTGTTTTTGCGCGGGGAAAAATTTATTTACTGCTTAGGCACCGGGGCAGGCGATGATTGAGGCTTGAACGTTTTGAGGGACGGCAGTTTCTTTCGCTCAGGTAAATTCCATGCTACCATCCAGCGCGCGCCTTTGCGCTCGAAGCCCATTTTCTCTATCATCTGCTTTTCCATGTCCGGCAAATGGGCGGCCCCGTAAAATATGGCGATGTTTTTTTTGCCACTTTGAAGTTGTTTCCGTAGCACCTTAAGGGCCACTTCGTTGCGATCGGTCAAAATCACCGAGCCCCCATCAGCATCGAGCCCAGCGGTGAGGCGCTCCATTTCATTGAACTGCCGCGCCAGAAGATATTTCAATTCGACTGATCGAGTAGGGCTCAACAGCGCTCGAAGCAACTCCAAGGTGCTTATGTCCGCGGCGCCCTTGCCCTTGGATCGCTGGGCCAAATTCTGCCGCATCATCTTGAACATGAGGTTGAACATGTTTTCTCCACGGGCTTTTTGGCGGTTTTCGAATTGCTTCGTAGTCATATCCGCATGAACAAAATTCTTTGCGCTGTAATCCACCACATCCAGCTGGTGCGCAAGGTCAAGCTGCGATTTCATAAACTTCTGAATGACGCTCACACTTGACTGTGGCCGATCTTTGGGCAGGTTACCCGGATCTACATCAACCGGCTTCACCATCTCATAGAGCACCGATTCATACTTCTTAAAAACCTTGTTGAGCACTTCATAGTATGCCTCATCACCTATATGAACCGCGCCCACCAAATCCACCTTAGCACCGCTCATTTTATGCCGCATGGAAATAATGCCAACCTCCAACGCAGCACCCTTTTCCTTTTCTTGAAAACGAAGATAAGATTTCTTCTCTGACTTGGTTTCGGCTGCCAACACCGATTGTACCGCCAGAAGACCAAAACAAATCAACAGATAAAGGTAACGCCTCATGTGTTAAATATAGCTTGATCCGAATAATGTGGCAACGCTTGGATGATGTAGAAAAGGAAACCTACCTCAATCCAATTTGCACCGATTTTAACTGGCAGATTGCGCAACTCGTTAAAATGAATATGTTATAGTGAGGTTATCATGGAATTCACTAAGTGGTTTTATCTGAAAGACAACCAACAACGCGGACCCGTCGATACCGGTGATCTTGCCAGCCTAATTCAGTCAGGTATTTTGCCACCAGACACCCTCGTCTTCACCAGCAGCCAAGCCGATTGGATTCCGGCTAACACCACAGGCGTGTTTCCACTCAAAGCAACTACTCTCACAACCGGCAACAACATTTACCGAAAATTCAAAACCGCACTAATAATTCAGCTACTGTTATGCCTGGGCGGCGGATTGCTCGTAATGCAACAGAAGCAGAACACTGGTAAATTAAATAATGGACGTACATCATTGAATGAAGTTGACCAATTGCGAGGCAAAATCCAAACCACCACAGCCCAATCTAGCCCGCGTAAAATTACACGCAAACAAAAGGACCCAAAGAATTCGCAATCCAGCAAGAGATCGAATTTCGGCAATCGCGAGCCAATGGTTGACACTTTAACCCACCAAAATCAACTGGCCGTTCTCCAAAGACAATATGCTTCCCTTGAAGCTGAACGGCGGGCAGCAGAGAAACGCGGTAAATTGGACCTTGCCACAGCCAGAATAAACGAAGCGAGAAATGATGACCAACTCGCTAAAGCCAACATTTCGCGCCTTAAACTTAAACAACTTTTGGAAGAATCCCGAGAACACAATACCAAACTAAACCACCAAATCAAAATGCTGGAAAAGCAGAACCAGATTGGCAGACAGGCCAATACCAAACTAGCCGAAGCCAACAAAACACATCGAGAGCTGGAGCGACGCCTTGTAGCTGCCAACCAACTTAACACAAACCTTCTGCAACGCGTAAAAATAATGGAGATCAACAACCAAGAGAACGCACAAAACAACGCAAAGTTGACTGAAAAATTAAACAAAGCCTCCAAAGAACTGGAAGCGGCACGGAAAAAAATCCCCAACCTTAAACAGCAACTCCAAGGCACGCAACTGGGTGAGACCACGCTGCCTCAACAAAGCCACACGCAACCGACACCCAAAGTGCCGAGCGCCGCCGTTGGTAATATTTCATACGTGGACACTCGATCCAAATTTATAGTGATCAATCGAGGATCAAACAACAACATTAAGAATGGAGACACATTCCGCATCATCAGTCACTCCACCGGTGAGTTTCTGGGGCGAATTACGATAAAGAAAACAGACCCCTCAATCGCTGGGGGCACTCTAGACGGTCAAGGGATTGGCCAACTCAGGTCAGGTGACTTGCTCTTCCGCTAAGGCCTCGGCTCATAAGTCCAGGCTGCCGGCTTTGATCGGCGAAAATGGTCGGTGACCATGCTGCCTCAGCCATTCATTAAGCTCATCAATAGCCAACTCACGCTCAGCCTGCAAACCAGTTGGAGTCTGATAACGCGAATGGCGCCGGCACCCCTGCCTCCCCGGCCGCCGTTCATTATTAGTGTCCCGATTCATGCTGGGGTAACTAAGCAATATCAATGCCGTTACTCAGGTTGTTCACTATGGGGCATTGGCTTCTTAACAAGTCGCTTACTTCAGCGAGTCCAGCGGCAACGCCAAGGTGCCAACACGGCGGAGAATGGAAGATCCAGTATCGTGGCAGGTACTCGTGCCGCACCCCATTCAGCATCCCCGTAATTCTGTCCAAATTCCGCGCTCCTGGATACGCACCACCATCATGATAAACGTTTCGCGACTTCAACGATGGAGCAACCGATAGGCATGAAAACCACACCAATGAGAATGAAAGTTATAGATCTTACGCTCGTCATGGTGTGAAGTTTGCCAATTCATAATGGGTTTTCAGTGGAAAATTATTCCGAATACCATCAAGAGAGGAATCCACCTTCTCACAGAAGACGTCAACCATCGTCATCCTTATCGACTGTCGGCAAATCAGTCTCGTCCTGTAAATTCGCAGATCTTGGGATAGGGGATAACCCTCCCTCTGGATTTGGAAGGGCGGGCAAAACCGGCTTTTCACCACTTGGCTGCGGCAGTTCATGCAATAATGGCTTGGGGATTGGGGGTGAGTGCCTCTCTGGTTTCGGAAGGGCGGGCAAAACCGGTTTTTCACCACTCGGCTGAGGTAATTCGTGCAAAAATGGCTTGGGGATTGGGGGAGGAGCAGAATTTTCCGCGCTTATTTTTGGTGGAGCAGTCATTGCGGGCAATTCAATTGACACATCTGTTTTTTGCTCAGCACGCTTGTCGGCAATCCGTTGGAGTTGTTTCTCTACAATTTGCCGCTCCAACTCTTCCCCTTCAACCTGCTCGGACCCAGCAGGGATGGGTGGCAAATCCGACTCATCGTCGATATTTGGCATTTCAGGCAACTCTGATTTGTCCTCAGAATCTGATTCTTGGAGCAGTGCCATCACGGGTTCACTTTCTTCATTTTCAATCTTCCCGGGAACAGCTTGCAACCCACCATCAGGTTCCTTTGTTGTCGTTGACGCAACCTCGGGTTCCAACACTTTAACATCCACGCTATCATCATTAGATCGCTCGGATTCGGTTTCTACAATTTTCTGTTCTTTTGAAGAACCGATAAAAAAAGCGCCAGTCGCCAGCAAAGTGCCTAGTGCCGTTAGTCCAATTAATATTTCGATCCCGGCTAGGCCCAGCATGTGTATTGTAAAAAAACTCATGATTTTCTCCGCATGTTCCGGTTGAGATACTAGAGATATCCCAGCTATTTAGCACTATAAATCCACGTCATTCAATCGATAATCACCGCATCTTAATTGATGCCTCATGATCATCCTATTGGTACGGGGCAACTTGAGGCACTGGAATCAGTTGGGCCATTCCCCTCCTTTTCCACAAGAATGAATTGATGACTACTGCTGGCAGTGGAATGGAAACCCAGAAGAAGATTTACAGCGACATTCGAATCGGTAGAATTTAGGCGTGACCCATGAAGAGCTCATTTTACAGGTTCAGAAGCAACAAGAAGAGATCAACCGGCTAAACAAGCTGGTAGGGCGTTTGTATGACATTTCCGAACTTCCACGGATTGAAACCGAGGAAAAAATCCTTGCCCAAATCGAGGCCAAAGCCGATGAGTTGGCCGAGGAAGAGGCTAATTTGCGCTTACAGGCAACGCAAGGAAATATCCGGGCACAGTTCCTCTTGGGATATATTTACTACCATGCCAAAGGTGTAGCTGAAGATTCCGTACAAGGTGTGACGTGGTGGCACAAAGCAGCTGAACAAGGCCACGCAGAAGCACAATGGGAACTGGGAAACGCCTACGTGAGCGGTCAAGGAGTCGCTCGAGACATCCCCACAGGCTATGCTTGGTACAGCATCTCAGCTGACAACGGCTTAATTTTTGCTAAACGTGACAAGGAAAAGATCGCTCAGAAAATGTATCCAGGCGACATTGTCCGGGCTGAGGAAATCGCCAAAAGGTTGCTTGGCTCGTTCGCTCAAATAAACAAGATCTAGCCATGAGCCGCACGCTCAACCTTTTCCCAAAAAGGCCTAATCTGGGAAGCCGAACCGATCGCCCGATCCAACCCAATACCGATACACTCCGAGCCCGGCAACAAATGGTCCGCCAACAGTTACAGGTGCCAGATCGCGGCATTACAGACCAGCGCGTGTTGGCGGCGATGGAAAAAGTGCCACGACACGAGTTCACACCGAGGAAGGTCCGAGCCGAAGCCTACTCCGATACTGCGCTACCCATTGGCCACGGTCAGACAATTTCCCAGCCGTTCATCGTGGGTTTCATGACAGAACAACTTCAGCCTCAATCAGACAACCGCGTGCTGGAAATTGGCACCGGCAGCGGCTATCAGACAGCAGTCCTTGCAGAATTGGTGCGGGAGATTTGCACCATTGAGATTATCGAACCACTCGCTACACGTGCGCGTGCCGACCTGAAAAGACTTGGTTATAAAAACGTACGCACCCAATACGGCGATGGTCATGCCGGTTGGCCGGAACCCGAATTATTTGATTCAATCATTGTCACCTGTGCTCCAGTCCATGTTCCGCCACCTCTCGTTGCCCAACTCAAGGAAGGTGGCCGAATGCTTATCCCATTAGGACCGAAACATCACCAGCAGATTAATATACTGCAAAAGTTTAACGGCCAATTGAATCAACAAGTCACCCTTCCCGTGCGATTCGTACCGTTAACACGCGACAAGACCCCGTCTAATTAACACAATTCCTGGCCTGAAAAAACGGATTGTGTATAGATTGTGATTTCGGGACTGCTCTTTTTTATTTCCTCGCGTTACTGCGGACTTCGCACTTCGGCAATGCCTTCTGGAGTTTGACTACCTCAGCCTCCGTTAGGTCTGGATTGTTTTCTATTGAAAGATACCTTAGGTTCTCCAAACCAGCCAGAGGGGAAAGATCCTTGATTCGGTTTTCAGCAAGTTCAAGATGGTAAACCTTCTCCATTCCTGCCAATGGCATCAGATTTATGATCTGATTTCCAGAGAGCCCAATAATTTCTAACCTCTTCAAGCCAGCAATTGGAGCAAGATCACGGACATGATTCTTTTCAAGGTTGAGATAAACCAATCCATTCATATTCTCCAAAGGCATCAGGTTTTCCATCTGGCAACCGTTAAGCGACAACGCCCATAGGTTCCTCAAATTGGACAAAGGGGATATATCTGAAATCGGATTATTGTTGAGGTACAACGATTTTACTGCCGTTAGCCCAGCCAAAGGGCCCAGGTCGGAGAGCTCTTTAGCACTCAGATCAAGTTCCTTTACTTCACCCAAATTATCCCTGGTTAATTCCGGGCCATCACGACGAGGCATAATGACCAATCCCGATGAATTCATTGAACCTACCCGGGCATCAATCCCATGGTTACTTTGAAGATGAATTGCAGTTCGAATTATTCGGTGATCTAGATTGCCATGATCAAAGAGTGGGTTATGCAAAATCTTGGAAAAGTTTTCTCCAGTGTAGTCCCTGGGTTCCGACAAATCTAGCACCGCTTTTGATTGGCCATTAGGCAGAGGCAATGCTGGATTCATATTTTTTTTCCCACATCCACACAAAAAAAGGCAACAAGCCGGACTAATCAACAATGTGAGGTTCACGAAGGACACCATAACACCTCAAACACGAATTGCAACCACAGGGACCTGTCTTTAGAATCCTCACATGCCTTTCTTGCACCCGCATCTTGCAGGCTTAGAAACGAGAAGCATATTGATTTCAAAAATAACAGAAGCAAGATTTAGGTTGCTCTGCTTTTTGGTTTGCGCTTTCAATTTCTGCGATCCTCTCAACTCAAATTGCGCCATGAAAATGTCCCACCTGCGAACCTTTTTCTTCACGTTGCTCGCCGTCCTCATTGCATCCAAGCTAAACGCAGCCAACTCCCGCACCCAGATTGATATTGGCCTTATTATCGAGCCGGGGGCCTCCCACATCAGCGGTTACCTTGAGGTTCTTGCAGCGCGCGAGGGGATTCGCTCGGTGGCAGTTGCCGTTGCCGACAAGGCCATGCTCCAAAATGCGAAGCGGCAGCTTGGCAAACGCTTTCATGGCAATGGGTTTTTGAGCGTGAAGCAAATGCTGGCGAAAGTTCGGCCCGCATTGACCGTTGTGACGATGGAAGGGGTCAATGCCCCGGCGGCAATCCGTGCAGCACTCCAAGCGGGGAGCCATGTGCTGACTGAAAAACCAAGCTGCACAAAGCTCGAGCAATTTGAGGAACTCGCCAAGCTGGCCGACAAACGTAAACGCCACCTCATGCTTGCCATGGCAACGCGCTCAGGCGCGGCACTCAAGAAGGCACGGCAATTGATCGCCGCCGGTGAGATCGGAAAACCCTACTCAGCCAGTATGGTTTGGGTCGCCGACCAGACACGGCTGACGAAAAAAGCCTACCACGCATCTTGGCTCTCTGACCCCAAGCGTGCCGGTGGTGGCAAGTTGATTTACCACGGGATTCATTATCTGGATGTAATTCAGCATTTGCTGGACGATCCAATCCAAGAAATTAACGGGTTCACGCAAAATGTTGGCGGACAGCCGATTCGCGTGGAGGATTCTGCGGTGGTGAGTTTTCGTTTTGCCAGTGGTGCAACGGGGACACACAATACCGGATACTATCTGGATCGTGGCAAACAGAGTGAGATACGCATTTGGGGCTCTCACGGTTGGTTGAGGTTGGCGCACCTTGAGGGTGAGCCGCTCCAGTGGTATTCAGCCAAGCCCGGTGCGCCTAGGGGAATCCAGACATTCAAGTACACCGACACGCGCGAGATGTATCACCTGTTTTTTCAGGACGCGATTGATGCAATCCGAAAAGGAACGCCCCCGCCCATTACCACGGGCGAATCGTTGCGGGCTTTGCGGGTGGTTTTTGCGGCTTACGAGGCCGTGGCAACCGGCAGGACGCAGCAGGTGAAGATTTTCGGCGCCCGGTAACCGTTTTAATTCTGTTTCCTGAATGCCCAGAGGTGCTTTGTGCTGCGGATGTAGAGGGTGGATTCATCAAAGGCCGGGCTAACATGGATGGATTCGCCCAGTTTATGTTGATGAACAATCTTAAAAGTGTCACCCGCCTTGGTAATAGTGATCTGGCCGGTCTCGGAGGCAAGGTAGAGATGCCCGTTGGCGATCACCGGTGAGGCGCTGTATTGGCCGGAGCCGCCGAGGCGTTCACTGTAGAGTGGCTTGCCGGTGGCAGAGTTAATGGCGGAGAGCAGGCCGCCACTGCGAACCATGTAGAGGCGGTCTTTTAATAGAACGGGCGAAGGAATCTCGGGGATGCCTCGGTTTAACTCCCATTCCACGTGACTATCAGTGATGTTGCCTTTGCCGCCGGGGCGCACAGCGATGAGGAGCGGCTTGCCGCTGCCATGCGAGAAATTGTCAGTAAATTCCTTGTGTGACCAGAAGCCGTCCCGGTCCTTGTCCATCCAGCCGAAAATGCCATCCAGGCGTCGGCTGCGCTGCTTTTTATCCGCAGGCAACGGCATCCCAAAGCCCGGATGACCAAGGGGGAGTTCGGGGCGAAAGGGGAAGGTGAAATGTCCGATCATTTCGCTGCGCTGCAGTTTTTTGTCGCCATTGGTGTCAAAGACGATGATGGATTTCCAGAAGGGTTCCGGGTCCACCTCCACACTCCCTCCACCACCACGCTTGGATGCGGAGGCAAATACAAGGCCGTTACCCGCCACCGGGGAGGAGATGGTTTCGCGCGAGAATCCCGTGACAAACCATTTCTCCTGACCGGAAGGCAGTGAGTAGCCAGACAGGCGGCCATTGCCAAGGACGACCAGTTCTTCTTGATTGCCATGGCTCCAGACCATGGGGGTCGACCAACCGCTGCGCTGAAAAGGTCGCGGCGTTTCCCACGCCATTGCTCCGTCGGTTTTCTTGAGCGCCAGCAGCCTCGATTTACTCAGGCGACTGCGCGGAAGATTGTTGTCATCATCCAGAACCAGAATGATGAGATTCTCGTAACTTATCGGCGAGGAGGAGGTGCCATAAAGCGTGCGCGGTGTGGGAATAGGGTTTTTCCACAGTTCCTTGCCGTCGTGATCATAGCAGAGCATTCCGTAGGAACCGAAGTAGACGTAGACACGATCCCTGTCCACCATCGGCGTGGGCGCAGCATGGCTATTGGCTTTGTGAACTTTCTCCAACGACATCTCGGGCGCCTCCCGTTGCCAGGCAAGTTTGCCGGTGGCTTTCTCGTAAGCG
>CAZTTU010000033.1:0-23164 GCA_964616045.1 uncultured Verrucomicrobiota bacterium
CGACCACGTTTCCATTCTCACCGACAACGCCGCCAATAGTGCAGACATTGACGAGACCGCCGTAGAAGAAGCCCGGTTCAAGGCCGAGAAGCGCCTGAAAAAAGGTGATGTGTCTGAGGATGAAGCTAGGATTCTCAATCAGGCCATCCTTTACTCTGCTGCCCAAATCAGGGCCAAACGTCGCCGCGGCTGATCATTTTTCGGGCGTCTCTGATGCCAGCGGGAACAAGCCGATTTCGCACAACTGAAAAATATTTGAAGGAAACTCAATTATCACAATTCCCTGTCTAAACGGATCCGTTGCGAAGGCGTATAGATGATGATTGCGTTGTGATTTTCCGCCAAAATGAATTTCTCTTTTGTCGGTCTTTCCGTTCCTTAGGAGTTCCAGAGTGAGAGATTTTTTCCTCGATAAAATATGATAATTATCGAATTGCTCGCTTCCGCGCGCGACCCAATCTATCGCACGGAATTGGCCCAAAAAGGCAAGCGCTGTCTTGAGATCACGCAATTCATTTTCGGCCAGTTTTCGGCCTGGGCGTGTCCATTGCCCCGCATCGTTTCTTTGTAAGGTGGTTGCCTTTTTCCCATCCTTAATCATTATTTTTATGATTTCCTCTGGGAGGATATTCCATAGTTGTCGCTTGCGAAGCTTGTAAGAATAGGACGGTAATAACTCACGTGAGCCATTGGCAACGACGTAAACGGAATCTTCGTCTCTACGTCGTACATATAGGAGGTCTCCAGAATCATTTGCAGACGTTCCAAAGCTAATTTGAGTGTGGATTTCATTAGTGCCGCCTCGGCTTCGAAGTGTGTAGCTTGCGCTGGGTTCGGCTAGGCCAAACTTGGAGAAATCGGCAACCACCTCGCCTCTTAATTCCAAGGCTTCCATTTTTCGTAGATTATTGAGCATGCCAAGAACAAGATCCTCATCCGCAGGCAATGGTGTTGGAGTTAAAAGGTTCCATACTCCATTGGTGTCCTGACTGAGGGAAAAATTTTCACCTGCTCTCACTTCAATTCGCGCCAAGTCGCCAGGAACCAACACGTCCACCAATCGATGGTCTGCAAAATCCCAGGGTCGCGCGCGCAGATCATTAAGCCAGGGTTTATGTACAATCACCACGTTGGTGTGGTTGAGAATGCGGGCGTAAACATAGTCAGGTCGGTTGGTGGGGCTGTGGCCAAATTGGACGGTGGCTAGCTGATTGGTGCCTTTACCCAGCGTGATTTCCGCTTCGGGGGCTAGTAATCCGTACGGCTCAAGATCCACCTTAGGGTCATCGGTGACAAACCCGCCAACCTCAACCTGCCACCGTGTGATTTTGGCCATGGCTGCATCAATCCGGTCTTTATCACCACGTTTCACGGGGGCTGGTAAAAGAATTTTCCACAATCGATTGGTGGCATTTCGACGCACTGTCATCTGACGGGGTCCAGAGCGGATGGCCAGTGTGTCTACATCTAGCATTCGATTTCCAAGTTGGAAAAGCGTGTGGTCACGCCACATGTTGGCAAACTGTGGCAAACGCGCTTGGAAATCTTCTGGAAGTGAATTCTTGGGAAGTAGAAAAACTCCTGGTTGAGTGGGTTGCCGGACGTAAAATTTATCAGCCAACGGTGTGAAGTTTCCAATGTGCAGTTCGATCGGTTTGCCCGAGGAGTATAATTGCAATATCATTTGCGGCGGATGAAGTCCAAATTCAGCGTATTTACTCGGATTATCCTCCACGGGAATATGGCGTACTGGAAAAAGCTCACTAATAGTTTCTAGGAATAATTTCGGTTGCACCGGATCGGCTGGGTAATGGAGGGGGTGGACGAGATTCCAACTGCCTTTGGCGCGCTCAACATGCAGGGAGTTGGTTCCATTGCTCAAAATTTGAATACCGATGATTTCTTTCGGATCGAAATCAGGCAGCAGGCGGGGCATGGTTGTAGGTGTGGTCTTGCCGCCACGCTCGAAGGTGATTGCGTATGTCAGCACGATCACCGCAAGCCCCATCAGGAACCATGTATCTTTCCGTATCATTATTATGTGCGGCGTCGCAGCCAGACCATTAATCCAAACAGAACTGTGGCCGCTGGCATGATCCCTACTACCAGACTGGCCAATTTTCGAAATTCGGTTTGTCTAAATTCAAACCTATAGGAGGTGATTTGCTTGGGGCCGATGCCTCGCATTAGGTGGGAACGGTCGAGCAGCCAGTTGACAGTATGCCAGCCTAATTCACGATTTCTATCTCGATCAATCATTCGGTTGCTCAGGAAAAATGAATCACCGACTACCACGATTCGTGCTAAATGATCAGTTTGCACATCAGTCAAGGTGTCCTTTTCGACCGCCACCGCTAGCGATAATGCCGCATTCTCAATTTCCAAGACCGGCGGGACCCCCTGCTTACGATTGATAAGATTTCGGATCGCCTTGCCTTTGGTGCTGGTAGTGATTAGCGAAGTAACCTCCAATCCGGCTGCTGCCAGCTGTTCTTCTTTTGGTAATGCGCTGACCGTACGGGGAAGAAGTAGTCTCACTGGTAAGTCCTCTCGCTTCAGGGCTAGTACCACGGGATGATGGCTGTACCGGCGCAGCGTAAGGGAGCCATCAACCAAGGTGTTAGCACCATCTTGGATGGTGTTGTTACCCACAGTGACGCCCCAACGTTCCAGAATCTCCCTCAAATCACCATGAGAACGATGGTTCAAGAGTATTAGCATGCGTCCGCCTTGGGAGGAGAGGTACTGTTCCACTATTCGTTTTTCCTTTGTATTGAGAGCAGTGATAGGACCGGGCAGAATCAGTAAATCACATTTTGACGGAATGGCTGTCGCCCTGTTCAATTCAAAGTCATACACCAGTGCATTCATTTCACCTAGCATCTTGCCAAACTCACTGTAGCCGTTGCTGCTGTGGTTGGTGATACTGTGTTCGCCATGGCCCTTCACACAATAAATGATGGGCTGATTCTTGGAAGAAACTGCTTGTATTGCGGAAGTAAACTGGCGTTCACCAAGGAAGGCGGTGCGCTCATAAACTAAGCCAGCCCTTTGATCCTCGGGTAACCCTTCTAATTCTTCCTCAGTAATGGGTCGTCCTTTCCGAGTAGTTAGTTGTCCATTTGTAACGACACGGCTTTTGCCATTGGCATCGAAAATCACCACGTTGCGCTGCTGGGGGGTTAATCGATACTGCTTGAGAATATCGCGAGCCTCGGCTGATTGCACTTCAGGGTCCACAGTGGTCAGCATTAGGTTTTCATTTTTGTGTACGTATTGCTTGAGTAGCTCTTCTGTCATCTGGTAATTCGGATCAGTTTTATCAAAGAAAATTGTGATTTTTACCTTGTTGGTACCGAGATCCTTCAACAATTCAACAGTACGTGTTGAAAGTTTCCGGTTCAGGTTGTGCGACCAAGAGGTTCGGTCAAAGTGTCGATGTGCAATATAATTTGCCACGCAGGCCAGAATAAGGACCGAAACAGTCGCCAGCGCTAAATTTGTCCAGCCACCCCAGCGGAGTTTATTCGAAAATCCCTCTTGCTCGTTGCTATTCATTTCCAACGCCGACTTTCTACTGATTTCAAGGTGAGGAACAAGAATACCGCCGTGAGACTCAGATAAAAAACGATTTGCCTCGTATCGACAATGCCGGTTGCAAAATCGCTCATGTGATTCAGCATGGAGATGTGTTGAAAGACAGAGTACGACCAGTTCAATTCCGAGGGACGAACCTGCGCTAAGTATCCTAAAAAGAACACACTGGTTCCTAGAGCGAAGGTCGATACGGCCGCCACAGTTTGATTACGCGTCAGGGAGGAGACAAAACAACCGAGTGCCATAAAGAACGCGCCAATTAATGCGATTCCCATTCCGGTGCTTACCACGGCCCACACTTCGACTGCTGGTGGCTGATGTGCGTAACGTTCTAACACAAACGGGTAGGATAATGTGGGGAGAAAGGTAATGAGAAAAAACATATAGGAGCCAACAAACTTGGCCATAACCACCTGCTCGTCTCTAATTGGGGTGGTCATCAGTGTTTCAAAGGTGCCGATGGATTTTTCATGCGAAAACGTGCGCATGGTGATGATGGGGGCAATTATCAAAAGCACGACCCAGAAAAATTCCGTTTGTGGAAATTTTTCCGTTAATGGAAAGTCGTGTGCTTTCCGGTTAAGCATATGTAAAGTTACCAGTAAACTAGCACCAAGCATAAGCTGTACGCCGGCCATGACAACGTAACCACGGAGGGAAAAGAAGTGCCCGGTCAATTCGCGGCGGGTGAGAGTAAGGAAGGCAGCCATTTAATAATCCTCCTCATCTCGCGTGATTTGAACGAAGATATCCTCAAGAGTGTGACGTTCGCGAGTGAGTTCACGCAAGGGCCAGTTGCGTGCGTGTGCAAGAGCAGATATCCGTGGGCGAAGATCTTCACCGTCACGGGGAGTCAGGGCGCATTGATGGAACTCTCCTTCAGCCGGGAGGATACGGTGATGCTCGATTTCAGCCATTTCTTCCCACGCTTTGTTTAACTCCTCAATCGGTGCATTCAATTCAACTGTGATACGGTGCCGTCCACCCAGTGGCTTCTCCAGTCCTCGTGGGGTGTCGGCTGCGAGAATTTTTCCTTCATGAAAAATAAGGAGCTGCGTGCAGGTTACTTCTACTTCTGGCAGAATGTGCGAGGAAATTAACACTGTGTGCTCTCTTCCCAGTTCCTTGATGTGTTGGCGCACTGTGCGGATTTGGTGTGGATCCAGCCCAATTGTTGGTTCGTCGAGTATGAGTATTTCAGGATCGTGCACCAGTGCATCGGCTAGACCTACGCGTTGGCGATATCCCTTGGAAAGTTCGCTAATCATCTGTCGTTGCACTTCGACCAAGGCCATCTGCTCCATGACGTCCTCCACTCGGTCACGACTTTCCTGTCGGTTGAGACCTTTGAGGCGCGCTCGAAATTTCAGGTATTCGCGCACCCGCATGTCATCATGAAGTGGGTTATTTTCCGGCATGAAGCCCACTCGTTGACGTACCTCTTCCGATTGCGAAGAAACATCATGCCCCGCCACCCGCGCGGTGCCTTCGGTGGCTGACAGGAATCCGGCTAGAATACGCATGGTAGTGCTTTTACCTGCACCGTTGGGTCCGATGAAGCCGACGATTTCGCCCTGAGATACGGTGAACGAGAGATCCCTAATAGCTGCTCGGTTCCCATAGAATTTGGTGAGGTTACGCACCTCGATCATTGGCAGTCGGTCGCTTTCTTTCTCCGTCATTATCGAATCTTCACGTTGGCAATGCCTGAGCGACGCTGCAAGAAGGCACCGCGACGGACTTCCCAGACAACATTCAGCTTCACTGTGGATCCAGCATCGCGATTATTGATGTTTCGGGCAAATGCCACGAGGCTTTCGGGTTGTTGATCATCAACGCGCTGGATTACCGCACTCCGCTCAAGCCCCGCTTTTGCACCGGGGCCATCTTCTTCAATATTAGTGATTAAAAAACCGCCGTAAAACGACATTCCAAGTTGCTTTGAAAGGCGCTCAGTTAGCGTGCGGATGCTCAGGCCCAGTCGCTTATTTAAAAGCTCTGAGTTAAATACCTTATCCTCCGCTTGCAGCGTTACAGTCACCGGTAACGCTCGGCCGCCTCGGAATATCTTAAATTTCACCTTCTCCAAACCACGACCGGCAACCTCTTTTGCCCAGTCCACAAAATTATCAACGGGATGGTTGTTTACTTCTAGGATCGTATCCCCGGCGCGCAAACCCGCTTTGGCTGCGGGGCTGTTGGCTTCCACTTCCGCCAAGCGGAGTCGATCTCCATCCAATTGCGCCCGCGCACCGAGCCACAGCCCGCGCAATTGTTCAGGGGTAAAAAAACGTCCCAATGTCTCGTTTACGCGAGCAATCGGAATGGCAAACCCAATCCCCTGTCCTTGGCGATGGATGGCTACATTGATACCAATCAGTTCACCGTCGAGGTTGATGAGCGGCCCACCGCTGTTACCTGGATTGACCGCCGCATCAGTCTGCAGCCAGTTGACCATGTCCAGCATCTCTCCTTCTCGGGGTTCCTGCCGATCCTTACTGCTGAGAATGCCTTGGCTCACCGATCCGCCGAGCCCGAAGGGGTTGCCTAGGGCGACAACTGTTTCACCCAGCAGTAAATCATCATCACGTGCAAACGGTGCCGGAATAAACTTTGTGCGCGCTTCTTTTGGTTTAAGAATGCGCAATAATGCAAGATCACTGCGCTGATCATACGCCACTCTCTCCGCCTCAAACTCTCGTCCGTCGGCAAATTTCACACGAATCTTTGTGGCTCGTCGCACCACATGATCATTAGTAAGCACGTATCCGTCAGCATGAATGATCACACCCGAGCCGAGACTGCGGCGAACGTCCTGACGCGGTTGGCGATAATAAGGATTCCAAAAATCACGAAAGACTTCCGCAAACGGATCACGCACTTCCACCACTGTTTCTGTTCGAATATTCACCACCGATGGCAGTGCCTTTTCAACCGCCTTCACTACCAGCGTGCGGCGGGGTCCATCCGCCGCCGTCACTGCCTGCTCTCCAGCCATCAGCAGCAAAAAGAGCGGCAGGAGATTGACTGATATAAAAAAAATCCGAATGTTCATATCAACCCTCGATGGAAATACTCCAACCACAATCTGACAGAAAAATGAACCTTCCGCAACATCAAGCCGATGAGAAGCAGGGGGCGTTTTATTCACAATAGCGGCCCCAAAAACCAAAGCCACACGTGGAGTTTGTCGTTTTCTGGATTTAATGAGAGGCTGGGTCGCCTGACTTGGCCGTAATTAGTACATTCGATGTTATTATTGTCGGTGGGGGTGTCAGCTGTGAGTGCCGCAGAACAAGGTTGGGACTCCAGAACGGTCTTGGCGGACAAATTCTTTGGAGACACGGAATGCACATCGCCTGGGCGCTCACCAGCGGTCGGCTAGTGGGGAAAATTTTGGCCGAAATAAAATCGACACACTGAACCAATTGCCGTTTCCTTTTGCTGTCTGCTGAACACACACTGGCCATGGAACCCTTTCTCGCTGCCTCACAGCCTGTCAATTACTCGCCTTTTTGTCTTCTCGCTGCCGGTGTGGCGTTTGTCCTTTTCAGTATTATCAAGTTGCGATTGCACCCATTCCTTGGGCTTACCTTAGGAGCGATTTTGGTTGGGTTGTTGATTCCTCTCCAAACCCCATCGGGTCCGGGGCTTGATGATGAACAAAAAGCTCTACTGAAAGAACTGCGATCGAAATATGACACCGACGGGAACGGAGTTTTTGGCGCGAAGGAACAGATGGATTTCACCCTCACCGATCAATCAAAGCTAGCCAAAGCGAAGTTGCAATATAATGGCCGGCCCCGTCTACAGGTGAATGGCGTGTTGCCGGACCACTTTAATGATGATCAAGCAAAGCTGCTGAAGAAACTGCGCAAAAAATATGATATGGATGGAGATGGGGTTTTTAATGCTCAAGAGCAAAAAACCATCATTGAAACAGACGCCAACGCTACGCGAAATCTCGCCAAGGAAAATCTTCAACCCAATGGTCGGCAGAATTCGCTGGTGAAGGCGATCAGCGCAGCGATGGTTGGCTTTGGTGTACTAGTGGGCAAGATTGGTTTTGTCATCGCCATGGCGGCGATCATTGGCATGTGCATGCTTGAAAGTGGCGCGGCAGACATGATTGTGCGTCGACTGATGGCTACTCTTGGTGAGGCGCGTGCTTCGTGGGCGATGTTGCTCAGTGGTTTTATCCTCTCCATCCCAGTTTTTTTTGACACGGTATTTTTCCTACTCATCCCACTGGCGCGTGCGTTGGCATTGCGAACGGGGAAAAATTATACTCTGTATGTTTGCGCGATTTGTGCTGGTGGTGCCATCACGCACACGATAGTGCCGCCCACACCGGGGCCGTTGATTATCGTGGAGAACTTTAATCAAGCCAGCATCAACGAGGTGGATGCTGGCAAGGCGATCATTGCGGGGCTGTTGGTGGCCATCCTTCCAGTGCTGGTGGCCATGTGGTATTCGCGGAGATTAAACACGACTGTCAACGTGCCTTTGCGAGAGACACGGGGTTCGTCGATTGAAGAATTGGAGGCTATCGTCAAGAAGGATGACAAGGAACTCCCCTCTTTCGGTCTGTCCATCATGCCGGTGGTGCTGCCGGTGGTATTGATTTCTTCGGTCACCTTTCTTGGGCTGTTTCAGGCTGGATTCGGGTTGGAAATGCCAGTCGATCTGGTGACCGGGCTGCAATTCGTCGGTGACAAAAATCAGGCCATGCTGCTGGGCGCTATCCTCGCGATGTACACGTTGGCCAAGCAACGTGGCTGGACGTTGGCCAAGATGGGTGAAGGCATGAGCGCGCCGCTGGAGACCGCCGGCGTGATCATCCTCATTACCGGCGCGGGCGGAGCGTTCGGCAACATGATCAAACTCACCGACATCCGCGGCACCATTGAGGCGCTCGGTGGAGGCGTGGGTGGGGGAGATGGTCTCATGGCTACGATCGTTCTTCTACTGATTGCGTGGGTGCTCACGGCGGTGATTCGCGCGGCCCAAGGTTCTGCCACCGTATCGATGATCACGGGCTCTAGCATTATGGCTCCGATTGTTTATAGCATGATGGAATCCGGGGATCTCTATTGTCACCCGATTTATTTCTGCCTTGCCATTGGTTTTGGTGCGTTCCCGCTCTCGTGGATGAACGACAGTGGGTTCTGGGTGGTGCAGAGGATGAGCGGATTTACTGAGAAGGAGACGTTGCAAACCTGGACAAAGCTACTCACGGTTATCGGAGTGGTGGGCTTGGTGCAAGTGCTGGTGTTTGCCTCCCTGCCGTTTACGGCTTTTAAACCCGAAAAGACCAAGCTGGAGTCGGCACCAGCAAAGACATCACAGGTCAGTTCAGTTCCAGCGTTGGCTTCGCCGGGAAATCTTTTGCTTCCGCCTCGTCAGCAAAGATGACGTGGATTGTGCTAAACCGATCCTTACGCCAGTGGTCTTCCTTCATCAGCCATTGGCGTACAAATTCGCCGACCGTTTTTCTCGCTTCCTCGCGAATAACATTCATATGTTCCCTTGATCGTGCGTGATTGTTTAGTCGTGGCGTAAGTGATTTTTCCAGGCCAGCCATTTGTTCATCGGCATTGAACCGCGCCCAACCTTCGTCGGAGTGTTTCTCAATTCCGTTGGTATGAATGGCCACAGGTGTAGTGGCCCTTAAAGCTGGAGCGATGACGATGCATTGTTGCTCGCGTACTTCCAGTTTCCAGGGATCCGATAACTTGATGTGATAACGAAACGTGGCCGGCACCTTGATCTCAGTGATGGTGGTGCCCAAACTAACACTGTCCCATAAAATGGTGAGCTTTTCGGTGCGTTTGAAAGTCTTGGTGTTTATCATCTGTGCGACCATCAAGTTGCCTTCACCCGTGTTGCTTACTTCCGGCAGGGATTCCACAAAGGTCTCCGTGATTTTTGCCTGTTGAAAATTTTCGGCAATGGTAATGGCTGCATCCCCAACTTCCTTAACGGTTTCTCTAATTTCCTTTGTCGCCTGGGTGGTTAATTTTGCGGGTTTGTAAATGATGAAATAATAGCCACCGAAAATCACTGCTACGATCGCAGTGACAACAAAGGCTCCCAGTAATGTCACCACAATAGGCCACCTCCACACTGCAAAATCGATCCCGGAGGGTCGGGGCTTTGACGCTGTTTTCTCCGATTCCTTTTCCACACAACAAAGATACCAACGAAGGCTTTATTTGGCCAGTTTTTGTAACCAGCAATTTTTGTAGTTCGTCTGATTGGGTATGATCTCGGACCGGATGCTAACGGGCCGTGGGCGTGCGGATGGTAAGCGGTGCGCCCGGGCATTTACTCTAATCGAGCTGCTGGTTGTTATTGCTCTGTTGGGTGTGATGTTTTCAATGACCGGACCTGCATTTGTGAAAGCGAAAAAAAAGGCGCGGGAATTGCATTGTTTGAACAATGTTCGCAATATCTCCGTTGCTCACTTGCTCTATTCTTCTGACCACAACGATCGGATTTTGCCCCACGCTGTATTTCGTAAGCCGCCTCCCGGAGCCCTTGTGCCCAATGCCCACATGACTTTCTGGCCGGATCTTTTGGTGTCGTACGTGGGTGACGCACGTGTGTTTCGTTGCCCGTGCATGAAATGCGATCCCGGGGTGGGCATGGGCTATGGCATGAATCTTACTGCAGCGGGTGCGTTTTTGATAAAGTCCGAGGTTTATGCGTCACACGAAATGAACATTAGTAATCCAGCACAGACGGTTCTCTTTGGTGATGCCGCTTTCGTGACCCGTGAAACGATGTTTCTCTCACCTGCGCAATGGGAAGAGGACACCACCCGGCCCATTGGCAGCTGGACGATTCGTTCACCGATCGACCCATTATGGACCTTGACCCCATCGCGCCTCGTACCGCGCCATCATGGCCGAGCAAATGTCGGCTTTGTGGACGGCCACGTGGAGTCTCTGACCCCGGAGAAGCTTGGCTACGACAAACCTTTGAGACACCCAAAGAACTGGTGGGATCGGCACTAGTTTCCCCAACGCCGACTCATCACGATTTCCGTTCCTTCCGGCCACTGCTCCCGAGGTTCGTAGCCGATTAGTTTCTTGGCCGGCGCCAGGTCGTAGCGCATCGTATGAATGGGGTTGCTGGTGGGAAAAAGAGTGGCGTGTGAAATGTCATCAGGAGCTTCCACTGCACAGGCGAAGAACCGGCCCGCGTCGCCGGGGCTAAGGTATACATCCTGAAAATGTTCCTCGGTGCTGATCTCATTTACCTGTTCCTCATCGCGAGGGCACCAGCCCAGCCGCGCCACGATCACGCTCATGCCGTGGGTTGCCGAATAGCTGTGCCCGATGGATTCAAGGAACATCTTGGTGGCTGCGTACCATGATCGTGGTGACACCGGCGTGTGTTCGTCAATGGGCCAAGGACCGGTCTGTTGGTGGAACCAGTTCACCTGTCCGCTGCTTGCCAGCACGAGTCGTTTCACGTTTGCCTTTCGCGCAGTTTCCAGCACGTGATAAAGGCCGGTGATGTTGGGTGGGAACAACTCACCGGTGACATCCTCCACGTCATCCGGAACCGCGGCTAGATGCACCAGCACCTCCACGCCATCCATGGCCTCGGTGAGTGTGTCCGTGTCACTGAGGTCAGCCACGAAGGCATTCTCCAGATTTGGGGAGGGCTGCCTGTCGTATCCCTGCACCAGATGAGCGCGCTGCAGGAGTTCCAGCACCACCGCCTGTCCAATGCGCCCGGCCGAGCCGGTGACCAGTACATTTTTTACGTCAGTAGCTTCACTCACGATGCGGTAAGTGTTTCATAGGGCTCCAGGCCGAGCCAATTCAATTCCCGTGTTGCCATTGTTTACTACCGTGTCACAGTGAGCCCATGCAACGCCTTGTCATTGCCCTCATTTTTTTGTGCGCTTCTACCACCTTTGCCCAACGCAAACAGGTTTGGCCTGAAAAATTTGATGGAGCGAAGAAGGTCGTCTACAAAACCATTGGCGAGGTAAAACTGCACCTGCATGTTTTTCGATCAAAGGACAAAAAATCCAATATGCCGGCAATCGTTTTCTTCTTCGGCGGTGGTTGGAATCACGGGACCCCGGGACAGTTTGAACAGCAGTGCCGGTATCTGGCCAGCCGCGGTATGGTGGCGATGACTGCAGAGTATCGCATCCGAAATATGCACGGCACACGCGCCAAGGCCTGTGTGGAGGATGGCAAGAGCGCGGTGCGCTGGATTCGCAGCAACGCCAAGAAGCTCAGGGTGAACCCGAATCAAATTGCTGCTGCTGGCGGTTCAGCCGGTGGACATGTGGCCGCTTGTACCGGTGTAATCAAGGGATTTGAGGCGAAGGATGAGGATTCAAAAATCAGTTCTATTCCAAATGCCATGATTTTGTTCAATCCACCCTGTGTCTTGGCAGCAGTGCCCGAAAGGAAGGATTATCTTAGTGCGCAGGCGATGGCTGGAATGGCCGCGCGGATGGGTGTGGCACCTGAACAATTATCGCCTTGGCATAACGTGTCCAAGGGCCAACCGCCGACACTGGTGCTGCATGGGGAGGCTGATCCCACGGTGCCCTTTTGGACTTCCAAGGTGTTCGTGGAAAAAATGGAGAAGACGGGCAACCAAGCTGAGCTCGCGGCTTATCCGAGACAGCAACACGGTTTTTTCAATTATGGTCGCGGCAATGACAAAATGTTTATTGCCACCATGCAGCGCACCGATGAATTCCTCACCAAGCTCGGCTGGCTGAAGGGCAAGTCAACCATTGTGGCATTTGCTCAAGCAAAGAGGGTGGAAAGAAAACGCTGAGATTTGTTGACGACCTGTTAAGTTGCTATTTTTTCCCGGAGGGAGCCGTTAGCTGACCCAGCACCGGATCCTTCACCTCGCGCATGCGGCCGAGAATCATCCCGTGCAGTTCCTTTACCGTGGCGGCATTTTTCTTTTCCTTGATTACGTTGTGAGCCTCAGCAGGATCCTTCTTCAAATCAAACAACTCGTTGCGCTCCGGGTTGCGGAAATCCCGCACCAGCTTCCAGTTGCTGGTACGGATCATGCGCATGTGGGTTTTCGACTGATGATGCGTGCTGTACTCGCCGTAACACACATCCGGCCAATCAGCTTTGTCGCCGAGCAACGTTCTACTGATGTCACGACCGCGTATCGTCTCGCCCTTGGGTTGTTTGATGCCGGTGAGCGCGAGCAGGGTGGGATACCAGTCGAGGTTGGCCACCGGCAGATCCAGTTTCGTCCCGGGTGCGATGTGACCTGGCCAGCGTACGGCGGTGGGCACGAAGATGGAGTTATCATACATATTCGGTCGTTGATTACGCGGGATGTTCTTGTTGGTGACGGCCGGTGGCGGCTTTAGCACCCAGTGACCGTTGCCTTTGTGCCAAATGCCGTTATGGCCCATGCTGTAGCCGTGGTCGCTGGTGAACACCACGATGGTATTGTCAGCCAACTTTAACTCATCAAGCAGCTTCAACACCCGCCCCACGTTCCGGTCCACGCCTTTCACGCTGCCGAGGTATTCGCGCGTCATCCGCTTCACACGCGCTACATCCAGGTTTGGGTAATTGGGATTTGGAATCTGTGGGTCCAGTTTCTCGAAGGGCTTGCGGTCGCTTTCAGGCTGAGGCATCCATGCTGCGTGCGGGGCACGGTAGTGGAGGCATAAAAGAAATGTTTTCTTCTGGTTACGTTCAATAAACTTCAGCGCGTCATCAGTGAGAATGTCATAGGTGTAGCCATCAACTTTTTTATTGGTTCCCTCTACTTCCAGAGTGGGGTTGGTGACTTTATTACCGCCGGTGCGAAAACCCATGAAATAATCAAAACCCGTCTTGGTCGGGTGAAACTTGTCCGGCACGCCGAGGTGCCACTTGCCCACCAATCCGGTGTGATACCCCGCTGCCTGCATGGCTTCGGTCCAAGTCACCGTCTTGGGTGGCAGCCCCAGCTCCAGCTCATTACGTGGATGAATCCAGTCAGTGATCCCCAGTTCGCTGCCGTACCGGCTGGTCATCAGGCTGGTGCGCGAGGGACTACAAACCGGCGTCACCACATACGCTTTTTTGAGATACATCCCCTGCTTGAACAGCTTGTCCAGATTCGGCGTATCCGCATTTGGATGCCCTGAAACCCCCAGTGCCCACGGTGCCTGATCGTCCGTGAGGATGAATAACACATTCGGTCGCCGCTCCTTGGCGGTGGCCAATGAGAAGAGTAAGGCGACTAATACCAGGGGAACCCGGGAAAAAATCTGCATCCCTGATGCTACGCACCATACGATGCTCCGCCAAGCGGTTTTGCTTCTTAAACCACCCATTTGCCACGCCCATCACTCCTTTAACTCATCCAGATTGGTCTTGGTATCCTTGGTATCGGGATGGTTTGGGCCCAGCCCCTTGAGGCGAATCGCATAGGCTTTCTCCCAATACTCTTTGGCCTTGGACAGGTCTTTCTTGGCTTTGTAGACAAAGGCGATGTTGTTGTAGCTGGTGGCCACAGAAGGATGATCCGGCCCCAGTTGCTTGAGCCGGATCGCCAGTGATTTCTGGTAATGCTCCAGTGCGTGATCGTACTCGCCCTTCTTACTGTGCACCAACCCGATGTTGTTGTAGCTGGTGGCCACAGAAGGATGATCCGGCCCCAGTTGTTTGAGCCGGATCGCCAGTGATTTCTGGTAATGCTCCAGTGCCTTGTCGTACTCGGCCTTCTCATTGTACACCCCCCCGATGTTGTTGTAGCTGAGGGCCACAGAAGGATGCTCCGGCCCCAGTTGCTTGAGCATGATCGCCAGTGATTTCTGGTGATACTCCAGTGCCTGATCGTACTCGGCCTTCTTACGGTGCACCTCCCCGATGTTGTTGTAGCTGATGGCCACAGAAGGATGATCCGGCCCCAGTTGCTTGAGCCTGATGGCCAGTGATTTCTGGTAATACTCCAGTGCCTTATCGTACTCGCCCTTTCTATCGTGCACCAACCCGATGTTGTTGTAGCTGTTGGCCACATCAGGATGATCCGGCCCCAGTTGTTTGAGCATGATCGCCAGTACTTTCTGGTAATGCTCCAGTGCCTTGTCGTATTGCCCGGCAGCATCAAGGGTCACACCCAGTTGATTATTCAGGTGGGATAGCTGCACCCAGCTTGGCGCAGGCTTGGCCTCCTCGGTCGCCAGCTCAGCAGTATACACCCGCACCGCTTCCCGATAATTACCTGCCTTATGGGCCTTTTTGGCCGCTTCTATCCCGGGCGTCGACGTGGCCTGCTGCTCCGGCTCTTTCTTCCCGCAGCCAATCAGCAGGGCAAGGGACAAAATAAGTAGTCCGCAGCTTCGTTTCATGAGGGTAATCCTACCCGAGCTCTGGTTACTCCACAAGTTGATGCTGCAGGCTTGTGTGTAGGTGAGATTGCGGCAGACTCAGGACCTATGAACACTAACTTTTCGCGCCTGTTGGGTGCCTATGCCGTAACGGGGGTTCTTTTCGCATTAGCCGCGCGGGCTGCTGAGGCCCCCAAGGTCGCGCGTTTTTCCTCGGCTTTAAACTGGGTGACCAAGTCGCGCGAGTACAAGGCGGTTTGTTTACAGACTTATGCCAATGCATTGGAAAAGGTTACTGCAGCTGCCAAGAAGCAAAAAGGGCCTTGGGCCATCGTGATGGATCTGGATGAGACCGTGCTGGACAATTCCGGCTACCAGCGTCGACTTGAGGAAAACGGTGAAGCCTACAGTCAGAAGTCATGGGAAAAATGGGTGATAGAGGAAAAGTCGGGACTCGTGCCCGGCGCCAAGGAATTTATTGCCAAGCTGCGCAAGCTACCGCGTGCACGCATCATATTTATCAGCAACCGTTATGCTCGCAACACCGGCCATTCGCGGGCAAACCTGGAAAAGCTGGGCCTCAGCGCTGATAATGACATTTACCTCCTGCGCAAGGAGAAGGCTGACACCAAAACCATCCGCCAAAAAGAAGTACTCCAAGGAAACGGTCGAATGAAGAAACACGGGGCCTTCAAGGTGCTGGCGTGGTTTGGGGATGCCGCGCACGATGTACCCGCCGATACCAATCTCAAGTGGGGGACACACAAGTTTATGCTTCCTAATCCCGTGTACGGGAATTGGAATGAATAGCCTGCTGTTACTTTGCCAGTAGTGCCATTACCGCCCAGCATGTGGCGCTAATGGAGATAAATTGATCCTGTCCATGAGGGAAACCGCTTTCAAAATATTTCTGGATGGGCTTACTGCGGGTCTTGACCTGCCATGAGCCATCGGCCTTCTGGTTTTTGAGTAGCCATTGCGTGCCGCGTTTGTATTGTGCAGAGTGTGTCTTGATAAATCCACTTTGTCTTAGCACGGCTAAGGCTTGGCCGGTGGCATAAGCATCACTTTTCATCGTCGGTAATTGCGCCCAACCTCCATCCTTACGTTGCAGTTTTAAAAGAGCTTTGGCTGCAGTGTGGGTTTCTTCCTTTAGTCCGGCCCAGTACAGGCCGAAAATTTTGTAGGTGTGATCTTCATTGGTGTTGGCTTGGTTTTTCACCAGCCATTGCGTGGCTTTCTCAGCGTGTTTGGTTTGAGCCGTGGCCTTAAGTCCCAAGGCGGTGGCAGTAAAGTGGCTATTCTCCAGTGGTGGCCTATGGGTGCGGATACGCCAACTGCCATCAGGTTTTTGTGTTTTGATGAGATACTGGATTAAGGCGTGAGTGGTTTCATCGGCTGGTTCTTTTGCTGCAGCCAATCCGGCAAGAGCATAACCCGCGCT
The DNA here is from genome assembly GCA_964616045.1 of uncultured Verrucomicrobiota bacterium. Taxonomy (GTDB): domain Bacteria; phylum Verrucomicrobiota; class Verrucomicrobiia; order Limisphaerales; family UBA1100; genus UBA1100. The sequence goes on from CAZTTU010000033.1 coordinate 16,377, forward strand.
GTAGGATCCTCCTGGAACGCCCTCGCCCTTGGGGAGGCGATCCTTACGGTCAGTGAAATATTCCAGGGTAAATTTGGATTGCGCCGAAACGATTTCATCCCGAATGGTAAATCCGGCCAATTTGCTCTGGCTTAGTGCCATAACGGTGAGTGCCTGATGATGACAGGAGAAACAGGAACGTTCCTCAATATATGTTGACGCGCTTTTTTCAATAAGACCAATAGCACGCTTCACAGCCGTGCGGGCGGCATCCTCGGCGCTGAGCCACTGGATGCCAGTGACAAAAAATAATAAAACAGAGATTCTCATTGAATATAACCCTGCACCCAACCTCTGGAACCCTGGGGGGGGATGGTGTCGGCGGTATCCTTTCCGTCGGCAAGAGTGAAAGCGATGGCGAGGGGAAAACGGCCCTTGGGGGCATTGCGAGTGTAGGTGCCTTCGCCCCAAAACTGCCCCTTGGCGACGATATCAAGGCGTGTGACCTTGCCGGCTTTGGTTTCCACATAGCCGAGTAACTCTGCCTCATAACCGCGATCGCCCTTGGTATTTTTTAATTGGGCTGAGGCGCGGAGATGGCCGTTTTCAATTTTGCCCTCCAGTTTTTGAATCTCGTTCTCACGCCACATGGGTGGTTCGCCGCGGGTGTTATCGACGAGGTGATAACGGGCGAGGCGTTTCAGCAGGCTCTCGGGCAATTGACCCTTGGCAAGAGCGGCGTGTTCGTCGGCACGTATCCATAAATTATCGCGCCCCAACGATGTTTGAAAAATCCGGCGGAACTCATTCTCCGGCTCTTCGTAGCCGTTCAGGATTTTGGAGGTGACACGCACCACCAATCCGCCCTTGGGCGGCTGGGGGTTGTACCGTGCATCCGGCGCCCCTTTCGTGATAGCTGCCACTTTCGCCGGTCGATGCTTTTGGAGGGCTGTTTGTAACATGCGTTGCACGCGATGCGCTCCCCGGTTGTTGGTAAACGCCAATAGGCGACCGGATGCATCAGCCGTATAAAGCCCCTGCGTGGTGCCGCGGCCTATCTTGCGCGGGCCCTGATTGGCAATCTTTTGGTAGAAGCGTCCTTCATTGTCCTTTTGACGCCGCTGATAAGCCTGATCGATAGCCACGGGGATAAAGCGCGTCTGGAGGAGCTTTACAATGGTTGGACTAGCGAATGTCGACTCACGGTCGAGCACGCCGTTGTTTCACGTGCACCCCAATGGATGTCCGTCCATGGCCCAGATGAAAATCGGCTTTCCTTCCCGAGTGGCCGTGGCTTGAGCATCCAGCACTGAGATTTTCCACGGTATGGTCCGCCACGTTGCCTTGGGATTGGGCTGCAGCTCACGGTGCAGTTTTCGAAACTCCGCATCTGTCAGTGCCAAAGCGGATTGGACAAAAAGAAGGGGAACCACCCCTAATAAAATTATTAATTTGGGTCTCAAGATTTCTCTCCAATCATAGTAATTATTTTTTCTCCCCCGGCTTTAGCACGCCGCGAGGGACAAGGGCCATGGAGGTGGGTGTGTAGTTACAGGTGCAGCCCCCTGAAAGGTTGGGGACGTTGAGCACGCCGTTAGCAGGGAAAATATTGTTACTGCATGCGCCGCGCAGGTTCCAGAGGGGCTGGAATTTTTGCGTATCCAAATCAATATAGGCGGCGTTGCCCTTGTAACGGGTGGTGACCAGATGTGGGCTGGTACGTAGGGGCGTGCAGCCGCGCCTAAACCACTTGAGCCGGTCGGCCAGCTTGGCGCCGCTAGTGAGGTCGTACATGACAAAGTTGTCCGAGCCACCCACCAGCAGGTTGTCCCCGGCGATGTAGCCGCCGCTTTTGTAGTTCCATTTGTTCTGGCTCGGATTGGCTGTGTTTCCCTTGCGGTGAATCGAGCCGTCCTTGCCCTTGTAGATGGCGGTGCTGGTGAGGAGGAGGTCGTGCGGTTCGCTATAGCGTAACTCAATGCCGCCGGGAGCTTTCCAGACTTCCTTGCCGTCGGCGATGTCCAGCGCGTAGGTCTTTGCGTCGCTCTTTTCAATGGTCTCACCACGGCGGGCATTGAGTTTCTCAGCGGCAAAGACACGGTTACCGCCCACCGCCAGGCTGAGCTCTGCGCGTTGTGCCGCAAAGGACCACTGCAGCTTGCCTGTTTGTCGATCCAGGCAGATGACGGTCTTTCCGAGGTTGCTCACCAGTGAATTTTTCCAGAGACGCAAACGGACAAGTGAGCCGCCAATTTTTTCGGGCATTGGGAAGCTGGCGCGTTGTTTTCCGGTGGCTGCGTCCAACACTAGGCAATTGCGGCCGGCAGCCACATAGATGGCATCCTCCACGGCCACAAACTCGCCCACGTTTCCTGCGCCGGCAGCCTGGGGCAGAGGCCGATCCCACAGGCGGCGCCCGGTGAAGACGTCCAGAGCCAGCATACGATCTGCGCGTACCAGGATGCGCCCGCCCGCCACGCGCACCTCGGTCTTGCCGGGTTGGCGCTGCCAACGGATGGAGCCGTCATACCATAGGAGGCCCAGTGGTCCGCGCAAGTAGCGATCGTCCGACGCTCCGGTATTGCCGGCGCCACCACCGGCGTGTGACCAGTCGGCCGCCTCGGGCAAGGCTCCGGTACGTGCGAGCAGCAGCCACTTGCCGGCCTCATTGGCCTCTGCGGTCTTGATCTTTGCCGCGGATTGTTTCCAGGGTTCGCGTGCAGCCTTGGGCACTGGCAGGCAGGCCGTGCCGTCGTAGGGGCGCAGGGTGTGGAAAATATTCTGAAAGGAGCCTGCGCCGGCTTCAGCCGTGAAACGTCGGGGCGTCTCGGTCACCACCAGGCTGGCGAGGAAAGGCGGGAAGGAGTGGGTCAAGGGATCACCCATGTGCACCGAGATTTTGCTGCCGTAAATGCCGCGCTCATGCAGGTGACGGCGCAGGGTGTCCACCCGGGCAACATTGGAGTCAATGGCGATAACGGTAAAGTTTTCGGCCAATGCCTCGGCCAATGCGCCGTCCTTCAGACCCAATACAAGGCAATATCCGCCAGTCGCCTTGGCCGCCTTGGCGATGGCTACCGCCTGCTCTGCCGCAGCCTTGGCCGGGGCCGAAGGTTTTGCGTGCGCCACTGGCTTGGCGATTTGTTTCGCGCCAAAAGTGTAGAGTCGACCTTCGCGCGTGGAGACAAATAGCCGCCCATGGGCGGCCACCACACTGACCGGGTCGCCTTCCACCTTGGCTTGCCACGAGATTTTTGGTTTGCCATTGGCTTGAGGCAGGTCAATGGCCGCCACCTTGCCGGGCCCTGTGGCGTAAAGCCGGTTGCCGGCTTGGATACGCACGCGCAGGTTGGTGGCGAATTTCCAGCGTTGGGGAAAATTTGCGCGCCATTTATCTGGATACTTGTCGTTCTTGCGCTCGGGCAGTTTGGTGCGCGGCTCCAGCTTCAGATTGGTAATGTCCTCGGCGACGATGCCCTTATCGGTGTAAATCATCGTGTCGGGCGTGAGTATCGGTCGGCGAAAGTCGCCGATGAATTTCTGGTTGGTCGGCTCGATTCGGATGCGTGTGAGGCCTGCGGGGTAAAGCTTGCCCTTGAAATCATTTGAGCCACGTGAATCGGCAAACTTCTCGTCGTTGGGCCGGCGCATGTCATACAAGTCCCCACTATGAGCGAGGAACCGGCCGCTGCCGGCCACAAACCAAGTACCCTTGGGCAGACCCGTACGCCCACCCCAGCCCATCGTGTATGTGCCCAGCTTGCCGGTCTTGAGATCAAACAGTGCCGGCAACTGCGTGCCGCAGGGCGCCACCAATCGGCCATCCACCACTGCCAGGTAACCCTGTGGTGAAAGTCCCATCACCTGTTCCACGCCATGGTCGAGGTTGGCCTTGGCGATCTTGTCACTGTCACTATTGGTCCAGATGACATGGCCGTTCCTGGCGTTCACCGCATGGATGAAGATGCCCTCCTCCGGCCACAAGCCAGCCGCAAAATAAACCACGCCCTCATGCAACACCACTCCGCCGCGTACCGGCCACATGGGGATGAGCCGGCGATTACCCAGGAGATTGCGATCCGCACGACCTTCAGGATGGCCATAAACTTTCCAGCGCAGTTTGCCATCCGCCGCATCAACGCAGTATACGTGGCCATCATCTGACCCAAAATACACCGCGCCTTCATGAGCCACCGGCGCAAAGCGTACCGGGCCACCGGTGAAGAAACGCCAACGCATCTCGCCGCTCGCCGTGTCCAACGCGCTCACGCTGTCGGTCACCATGGACGGAACAAAAATTGTATTCCCCATCACCACCGGCTCGTAGGTGGCGTCATAGCGCAGCCGCACCTCGCCCGGGAACGCCGGGGAGGGCGTGGCAAATTCACGAGTCCACTGCAGATACAACTGGGCCGGCAACACCTCCGGCGAGGCTGCGCCGCGATTGGCGCCAAAGCGGAACTGTGGCCAATCCGCCGCACCGGCGGTTAGGGAAATAATAAGGGCGATAAGAGAAACGTGGAGCTTGCACATGTCGGAAAGTATCCGCCCCTCTTCGCGCTCTGGCAAGTGCCCATCCACTTTGTCTGTTACACCCACAACTCAGCTAGGTCAAAGTCGCCTGTTTCCGTTGACAGACTGATGGGCCGACTTCGTTGCTTTGGAGGCAGTGCAGCTAGCCTCTCATTCATCGACCGTTGCGGTTACCGCGAGTATCCGGCCACCCAGGCGCCCCAGCACTGTCTCCTTGTTAACCTTTAACACGGCACTGCTCTTTAGTGTGAGTTGATCCTTGTTTCCCTTGTTGGTATCCTTATGTATTTCAGTCACCGAGTAGGTGAGGCGCACCTTTTTGGCGTCCGTGATGGACGCCACGTTGCCGTTAATCCCCAATGACTGTTCTGATTCAGGACCACTGTGCGACTGACCGATAGTGTAGTCACCCCCGCTGCTAAGCACAAAAAAAGTATCCTCCTTCTCGCCCTTGAGCTTGAACTCCAACTTCACAGTGTGCTCGGACAGAGGCAGTCCGGTCATTGGGTCTAATGCCGGACCAATCCCTGGGGCACCGCCAGGCAAACCAATACCGCCAATGGGCAGCCCCCCACCAAATCCACCTCCACCCGGGCCAACACCGGGCAATACTCCCGGAACACCACTAGGCAAGGTGCCTATGCCTCCCGGAACATCGCTAGGTACAGATCCTCCACCCCCCACAGCGGGCAGGCCGGTAAATGGGTCTACTTGAGGCCGTCCGCCGCCGCCGGGCACTCCAGCGGGCGACTCAGGCACTCCACCGGGAGCACCGACACCCGGGAGGGCTGCGGCCACGCCAAGGAAGATTGTTGAGATCAGCAATGCGCCGATGAGGAGGCTCTTGAGGTTGATATGCTTCATGATGGCCGAATTCCAACACAGAATCCGGGAGAGGACAGTAAAAAAGCAGCAGAGGCGACTAGGGTCTTGGACCGCCTCCAATGTCGGAGGCGTTCAATCGGCTCCGACATTGGAGGCGGAGCGTGTTACACCAACCAGTTTTCCGGAATACGCTATTATACCGGAGTAAACGCGGTAATAAACGAAACGATCGTTTACATGCACCACTTGGGTCATCCAAAGGATGTGGTGCTTCAACCGCTCCTCATCCTTTGGATGAGAGCCGATTTCACTTATTCCGGTCGACACGGGGCGCTCTCCCTTACGAGCTTATATTGCCTCTTGCTTGCCGGACTGAAGGGAACTGGTCTTATGCCAGTGGCAGTCGCTTCTCTGCTGCTGATGCAATTGCATCACAGAAACTGAGTCGGTGCACCAAATAATTAGGCTCAATTTATCCCCAGCCCAACTCAATGGAGCGCGCTGAAATTGGCGGTTTTCTTGACATTTTTCGTGGATTCCCCGATACACTCCCTCCCTCATGGCCAAAGATTCCACACTCATGGATGCCATCGTGTCGTTGTGTAAACGGCGCGGTTTTGTTTTTCAATCGTCCGAAATCTACGGCGGCCTGAATGGCCTGTGGGATTACGGCCCCTTGGGAGTGGAGCTAAAGCGCAATATCAAGGATGCCTGGTGGCGCGACATGATCACCACGCACGATGAACTGGATCAGCCCAAGGGCGCGCCGCGCAGGTTCCAAATGGTGGGGATTGAGTCCTCCATCATCATGCATCCGCGCGTGTGGAAGACCTCCGGCCATTACGATTTGTTTCATGACCAGATGGTGGATTGCCGCGAAACCAAAAAACGCTACCGCTATGATCACGTAAAGGGTCGTTGGGTGACCCACGAGGGGAACAAGGTCTTTATTACCACCGCGGGCGATGTGGATGATTTACAGGAGGCACTTAAGGCTCGTGCCCTGCAGTATTTTGGCCTCAAGGCGAAGTACGCTGACAAACTGGAATGGGAGGGGGAGATCGCGGATTTACCCGCCGTGGAAGACCATAGTCAGGTGGTTGGTCCGGATACAAAAGAGTTGGGCACACTTACTGAGCCGCGTGAATTTAACCTGATGTTTGAGACGTACATCGGCGCGATGCGCGATGATGATAACAAGGCGTTTCTGCGGCCCGAAACCGCGCAGGGCATGTTCGTAAATTTCAAGAACGTGGCGGACAGCAACCGTGTGAAGGTGCCCTTTGGCATCGCGCAACAGGGCAAGAGTTTTCGCAATGAGATCACCCCGCGCAACTTCACCTTCCGCACTCGCGAGTTTGAGCAGATGGAGATGGAGTTTTTCTGTCATCCATCCGAATCGCGCGAATGGTACACCTATTGGCGCGACCGGCGTTTTGCATGGTACGTAA
>CAZTTU010000034.1:0-11892 GCA_964616045.1 uncultured Verrucomicrobiota bacterium
TTCCATTGCCAACCATCCACGTGGATTCCCCAAGCCTCCCGCGCCGTTCGTGAGCAGCGATAAGGTGATGAAACTAAAATAATCACTTCCACGAAGTCGCAAATCCACCACGCGGCGGTTTTCGTTTTTCCATTTTCTGTTTCCCGTTTACAGGCGTGGGCGTGGTGGTATGGTGGATGTAGGAATCCGCCACGGCGCAGCGTTCTGCAAAATCACCGCCTAAGCCTGAGGGCTTTGGGGGTTACCTATGGTCGGGCAGGGAAACCTGTCCGGCCTTTTTTATTCCCACGCCTCGCCTGGACCCGTGTCCCACTCGACTGCATCTGGTGTTGCGGCAGTGAAAAAGAAGTGCATGATTCCAATAACCACACCAGTCCCAATGCCCGCGATCACCGGAAAGATCACAATAAATGTGACCAGCGTCCACAGTGCAACCTTGATTGATTTGAGTTGCTTGAGGACCAGCCCTTCGTTGTTGGGCTTGTCTGAAGTTTCTTTTGGTTTGTCCGAATCTTCCACGCCCCAACCCTACGCCCCCAAACCCGAATTTCCAGCCCAAACAAATGGCAATCAACTCGGAAATTGCGAATGGCCTCGATGAACTTGAGGCGGAGTGATTATTTGACGCGGCGGCGACACCAAACCCAATCGGAGGCACTTTGGTACTGTTGGACGGGCTCCCATCCTTTTGGAATACCGTCCCCTACCCTCCATTCTTTCCATTCCCAATTCTGCTTGGCATCCCAGTTATCAGTCGTACCCGTCGCAGCCACACCAAGGAAAATGGTTGAGGTGAGAAACACTCCAATAATGAGGGATCTGATGTCGATGGATTTCATGGTGCCTTCACCCCACCATAAAACCCGATCAGCGGCAGCAAAAAAGAGGGGCGGGATGGATGGTCAGGACGTCAAAATTTAATCGCCATCGATTTCCGGACAGGATATTGCCAAAATGGCCGTACCTATCCAAATAAGAATCAATTCAAAGCGCCGCCGCAATGCCCTCGGCAAGTTTCTGACGGTACGCTTTCTGGTCAATCTTCTGCGCCTCGGTGGGATTGGAAAGGTATCCGCCTTCCACGAGAATAGCCGGACGTTTCTGTCCCTTGATCACCGACATGAACCGCACGCGTCGAACTCCACGGTCAGTCATGCGGCATTTCAGCAACACTTGATTGTGAACGCGCGCGGCAAGTTGAAAGCTCGCAGCGTCCCACGGATTGTTGGGCAGCTTGGAACTAACAGGATCGGGATTGCCACGTGTGAAATGCGAGGGCATGCCAACGGGGGCAATGCAGTAGGTTTCCAAACCGCGCACCGGCCGCGATGCGGCGTTAAGATGCAGGCTGATAAACAAGGACGCATTAACCTTGTCGGCAAAATTCACTCGCTCGGTCAACGACATACTTTTATCCGCTGTTCGCGTGAGAAAAACCCGCCAACCTTTCCGTTCCAGTAACGGTTTCAGCCGCAATGCCCAATCCAGCACATAATCTTTTTCGTACTTCTTGTTAAACACACTGCGTGTCCCCTGATTGTCCTTGCCGTGACCGGCATCAATCACCGCGATACGCCCGAGGCTGGGCACGCCGGCCGCCAGTGGGACGAGGTGTTTTTTAATGTCAAGATGGTGAATAAATAGATTGCCGCCAATCATTTCCGGCCCGAAGCCCATCCAGATTTGCATGCGGTTGCAAGTGATAAGCCGGCGCTTGGGCAGCAGATCAAACCGCATGCCATAAACAACAAGCCTATGTAATATATCGCCGCCTTTCTGAACGCGACCATACCAGCCTTTGTGCCTTTCGCCCCAACGCTCGAGTGACACCCACTCAGTGCCGTTTACATTTTTACTGTAGGACGGAGGTTTGGCATTTGTGATGATTAACTTTTCACCGGGCAAGACCATAGGTCGTGATTGCATGGGTACGGGCCGTGGCGGCTCGGCGGGTGTAGTAAATTTTGGCGACGCGGGAGGTATGTACCTGGGCGAGGTCGCGCGCGCCACCCGAGTGCCCGAATCTGATCGGGACAACTGCGAACTTCCCGCAGAAGATTGAGCACGATAAATTTTTGGTGAATGTGTCGAAGACGTCGATTGGCACGACGTTAGACCCATTCCCACGATCAATACGGCGGAAGCCAGAGTTCGTTTGGTCATTTGCACCTCCTTGTAGCGTTAGAAAAAACGCAAAAATGCGAGGGACACCCTATGAGCTATTCCCTCAACTGTCGAGGTTATTCACAAATGTGAGTAAACTGCTTGCCAAAAAACCCCTGAAAAAACCATTCTTCGCACGAGTGAGAATCCTCGTAGCTATCACCGGCGCCAGTGGCGCAATTTACACCCAGCGCCTGTTGGATCGGCTGGACCCCGCTGAGCACGAAGTGCACGTCATCACTAGTAGTTACGCAAAAATCATTCTCAAGGAAGAGATGCCTGACGGCTTGCGCCTCGCCGAAAACGTCCAGCTCCATGCTGACAAGAGCATGAATGTGCCCTTCGCCAGTGGCTCCAATGCCTTCGATGTGATGGTCATTTTGCCCTGCACCATGGGTACTCTGGGCCGCATTGCCCACGGCTACAGTGAGGATGCACTCCTTCGAGCCGCCGATGTGATGCTCAAGGAAAACAAAAAACTAATCCTCTGCCCGCGCGAAACCCCAATCAGCCTTGTGCACGTGAAAAATATGAAACTGCTCCTGCAAGCCGGAGCCATCATGTTGCCCGCCAACCCATATTTTTATTCCGGCGCCAAAACACTGGAGCAACTGGCCGACACCGTCGTTGCCCGCGTGCTGGACCACATTGGCATCGACCACGATATCTCCCCACGGTGGCCCGAGGAGCGGGACTGACTTGTCATTTGCCCGCGCTTGCCTCAGCTTCTTCCCGTGCCGAAACAAGGCGAAACACAGGAAACGAACAAACCTTCACTGCTCCGCAACTGGGCTGAGTTCGTCAAGTTCTCACACACTATATTTGCCTTGCCCTTTGCCCTCGCGGCCACCGTGCTCGCCACACGAGCCAGTCATTACCATCTGTATCATCATTTGCCCAAAACGGAACAGAAACTCCACGAATCTTTGGAGATGGGCTGGCCGGGTTGGAAACTGTTTGGGCTCATCGTGCTGGCCATGATCACCGCACGCACCTGCGCCATGGCTTTTAACCGCATCATCGACCGTAAATTTGATGCGCTGAATCCGCGCACAAAAAAACGCCATCTACCCACGGGCAAAATTTCCCTCACCAGCGCGTGGGTCCTATGCATCCTCAGCGGCGTACTATTTGTTGGTTCTACCTACGCCATCGACTTAGCACGCGACACCCAAGACAACCGATTCATTTGCCTGATACTCTCACCCGTGGCACTACTATTCATCCTCGGCTATTCACTTACCAAGCGCTTTACAGATTTCACCCACGTCTTTCTCGGTATCGCACTTGGCCTTGCTCCGTTAGGTGCATGGTTGGCCATCAATGGCGACTTAAGTTTCAGCGGACCACTCAAGTATAACGCCGTAATACCCATCCTCCTCTCCATCAGCGTGATCCTGTGGCTCATAGGCTTCGACATCATTTACGCCATCCAAGATTTCGAGTTCGATCGCGACCACAAGCTGCACTCACTCGTCGTCCGTTGGGGCCCGAATAACGCCCTGACCCTCTCTCTGCTCGTCCATTTTATCATGATCGCTATACTCATACTCTTTGGCCTGTTGGCCAGCTTCCGTGTCGCTTACTGGGTTGGCATGGTGATCATTGTGGCATGTGTGATGCTCGAACATTGGATTGCTCGCAAGCGCAGCCTGGACTGGGTGCAAAAGGCATTCTTCAACCTCAACGGTATTATCAGTATGGTTTTTCTGGCGATGGTGGTCATGGAGGTCAGTGTTGTCCCCCGCTTTATCTCTTGGAGAATTTAGTGACAGACTTTATCCTCCAGAAGAGCGATCTGGCCGACCTTGCCGAGAAGATCGAGGCCGGCGTACGGCTTGAGGCAAACGAAGCCGTGCGCCTTTATCAGTGCCCCGATCTCAATGCCGTGGGTCGTTTGGCCAGCATCGCCACCGAACTCAAGGTGGGTAACCGTGCCAGCTACATTGTTAATCGTTACCTTAACTACTCCAACTACTGTATTCTCTCCTGCCAATTCTGCAGCTTCGCCCGTAAGAAACGCGATGGCGATGGGTTTGAACACACCATCGAAAAGATGGTCACCATGGCCAAGGAAGCTCTTTCTCTCGGCATCACGGAACTGCACATCGTCGGCGGACTGCATCCCTCACTGCCCTTTAGTTACTACACGGATCTGATCCGCACCCTAAAGGCAGTGGACAGCAGCCTACAACTCAAGTGCTTTACTGCTGTGGAGATTTATCACCTCGCACGCATCAGTAAAAAGACGATGCCTGAGGTTCTCACTGTGCTGAAGGATGCCGGGCTCGATTCATTAACCGGTGGCGGAGCAGAAATTTTCCAGCAGGATGTGCGCGACACAATCGCTCGTGGCAAGGAAACCGCAGCGGAATATCTCGCCGTACATCGCACGTGGCACAACCTTGGTGGGCAAAGCTCCTGCACAATGCTCTTCGGTCACGTGGAAACACTAGAGAACCGTATCGATCACCTACACCAGTTGCGAGAGTTGCAAGATGAGACAGGCAGCTTCACTGGCTTTATTCCCCTGCCCTACCAACCGGAAAACAACGCCGTCCCTGTGACACGTCCTCCCACCGGAAACGACACCCTGCGCACCATCGCCGTGAGCCGATTGTTCCTTGATAACTTTGACCACATCACTGCCTACTGGGTGGGACTCGGCATGAAGCTCGCACAAGTGGCCTTAAGCTACGGTGCTGATGATTTGCACGGCACCATCGTAGAGGAAAACATCTTCCGCATGGCAGGTGCTGGCACACCGCAGTTCCAGCCGGAAGCGGCGCTAATCAAAGCTATTCGCGAAACCGGTCGTGTACCAGTACAACGAAATACGTTTTACAAACCCATACGCGAATGGACCGATGACACTCCCGATGCGCCAAGCGACTCCTTGCCTCCGAATATTCTGGATGACAATTTGGCGACCGCATGAATAAGCAGTGTGTCAATCGAATTGGCTCGGTACCTTATCTCAATTCCGTGCCGTTGACCTGCGGCATTGAGAAGGAAACCTCATTTGTGATACCATCGGAACTGGCCAAGCTAATACGAGCGGGCAAAGTGGATGCGGCGCTCGTGAGTACCACGGAGGTACTTTTTCATGATGGCTACGAAGTGCTCGATAGCGTGGCGATCACTTCGCACGGGCCGGTGAAAAGCGTTTTTCTCGCCCATCGCCAGCCGCTGGAGGAAATACAAACCATCCACTGCGATACAGCCAGCCTTACCAGTGTGAATCTTCTACGGGTGCTCTTGACCAAACGTGGCCTTGTGCCAGCTTTCGAGCCGTTGACCGACTACTCTCAAGCTGCAGCACTGGATAACGTGCTGCTTATTGGTAACCATGGCATTGGTTTTCTGCGCGCCCCGCATGACCACGTCATTTGGGATCTTGGCGCTGCATGGCACGAGCTGACTGGCTTGCCCTTCGTCTATGCAGTCTGGGCTTTACGACGCGGTCATCACGATGAGGCCCTCCGCGCCAAGCTCCTCGCTGCCAAGGAGAACGGCCTTGCCAATCTCGCCCAAATTATTACTGAGCATCCTGATTACGACGCCGAATTCCGGAAAGCCTATCTCGGCGGCCACATTCGCTACGACTTGAATAGCCCTGAAAAGGCAGGCCTAAACAAATTTGTAGAATTACTGCAAACCCAAAGTGGCAAGCCGGTCTTCGAACCGACTTACGTGTAAGTTTGCTGTTCAAGCAAACTCACCGTACATTCCCTCCACGTGACCTACGATCCATCCATTGACGGGCTCATGCAGAAAACTTGGGAGGGCACACGGATTTCGACCGACGAAGCCTTGCGACTTTATCCACTCCCTCTGGAAACACTCAGCGCACTGGCACATCGGCGGCGCGAGCTGGCCAAGGCTGATGCTTTTGAGGGACGCGGCAATGAAATCATCACCTTTAGCATTGATCGCAATATCAACTATACAAACGTCTGCAACGTGTTCTGCAAGTTTTGCGCGTTCTGGCGTAACGAAAAAGCGGACGATGCCTACGTGATCTCGCACGAGGAGATTGATCAAAAGATCAAGGAAACAGTCGAACTTGGCGGCACACAGATTCTCATGCAAGGTGGGCACCATCCCCGGCTCAAAAAGCAATGGTATATAGACCTACTCGCGCACATCCGCGAAAAATTTCCTACCATCAATGTACACGGTTTTTCGCCCAGCGAATTTGTGCATTTTCAAAAGGTGTTTGATGAGCCGATGGAGGATATCATTCGAGACTTCCACGCTGCCGGGCTTGGATCCATTCCCGGCGGCGGAGGGGAAATTTTGGTCGATAGCGTTAGGAAAAAAATTTCACCACTCAAGGCTATGAGCAATGAATGGCTAAAAGTGATGTCAATCGCTCACCTGGAAGGCTTGTCGACCACCGCCACGATGATGTTTGGCCATGTGGAAACAGTGGAGGAACGCATTGAGCATCTTGAGCGTGTGCGCGTGCAACAGGATGAAACGGACGGATTCACCGCGTTCATTGCATGGACATTTCAATCTAAGAATTCGAAACTCAAAGCGCCTATGGTAGGCTCACACGAGTACCTGCGGATGCAGGCGCTCTCGCGAATTTACCTGGATAACATCAAAAACATCCAAAGCTCGTGGGTAACGCAGGGGCGTGAGATCGGACAGATCGCATTACGGTGTGGGGCGAATGATCTCGGAAGCATCATGATTGAGGAGAACGTCGTTTCAAAAGCAGGAGCGGTATTTTCCATGGGAGTAGAAGATATGAAGCTCTTGATTCACGACCTCGGATACGAGCCGCGACAACGCAATAATTGGTACAATCTGGTGGACGACCCCGCCTAGTTCAGCGACGGATCAAACGGCTTGGATTCCCCTGCTGATGCCCCGCCTTCCTTCTCTTCTTCATCCAATTCAATCACAATCTCTTCTTCCCCTTCTTCCAACGACGGCTCAAGACTGAACACACCATTAAATACGGCCTCTTTTGTTTTCCATAACATAGTCATGGAAGTAGCCACAATAAGGGTGGCGATCCACAATGTAACAATGTGCAGAAAATTTTCCAGCGCGAGGTAGTTTCCGATACTCTGGGCCAGTTCTGGATAATATTGGCCGAACCAATTATACAACGGCAATGACAAGCTACTTAGACACATAAAAAGCATAAGTGGAAGAAAGAGCACAAAATTAACGATGACAAAAAATCGGATATCTGTCCGCAAAATGGGATCAGGCAACATTGCGACCAGTCGATGAAGGAGATGGTTGAGATTCAGCAGGAACATAACGCTCGCGGCGCAAAAAATGATGATGGAATAAATTACATGTTTCTGTGCGGGGGAATATTGTGCAGTCGGCAGGTCCGGAATGGTATGTTGCCAGTGTAAAAATGGAACGAGGCCGACCATAATAATTGCCAACACCTCGGTCATCTGTACGGCACCCTGCCACACCCCTTCCTGCGGTTGGAAATGTTTCAAGAGTGAGATGCCATACCACAATAAAACCATGGCGATCAGCAACGGCAAGACCCCCCAGGATTCCCATTCAAATCCCATAATTTCCTGTATACAAACCAACAAGGAAAACGGAAGTGCCCAGACGAGGATTTCCAGTCCACGCACCAATTGGCGCAGGGAGGGCATCAGGTTTGGGTGCAGCGGATACGCGGCCATGGGCCATTAAAAGGACAGATAGGTATAGTCGTCCAGCCCGAGTTGATACTCATTTAGCAATTGCATGGCTTCTGAAGGCTTGAGGCGAGTGTCACGAATTGCGGCATCGAACTGCTTTTTCATCTGCCGTTCCAGTTCCCGGCGATCGTATTGCACGGCGGACAAGCTCTCACTGATAGAATTACCATGAATAATTTCCTCAATGTAATAGCCGCCAGGCTCATCCGGATCTAGAAATACATGCATTTCGTTCACGCGACCGAAAAGGTTGTGCAAGTCGCCCATCACGTCCGAATACGCGCCCATCAGAAAAAAACCGAGATGGTATGGCTCCATACCTTTTCCGTTTCTGCGAAGGGCATGCAGTGGCAACGTATCGCGCACATCTTCCAGATCGATAAATTTCCGCACCTCGCCATCCGAATCGCAGGTGATGTCCACTAGCGTGGCCTCGCGGATAGGCGGCTCGGTGTGGCGGCTTAACGGAATGATTGGAAACAGTTGATCCACCGCCCAGTGATCAAGCAGGCTCTGAAAAACAGAAAAATTGCAGACGTACTGATCTCCCATTTGATTTTCCAGCTCCAATATTTCCTCCGGCACGTGATCTTCCTGCCCACGAAAATGCGCCATCACTTTCCGGCAAATTTCCCAATACAGTGTCTCCACCTTCGCCTTGTCTTCCAATTCCAGTACGCCAAGTGTAAACATATTGTAAGCGTCCTCCTTACAGTTTAGCGCAGCGTGATAGGCTGCCAGCTTGCTACTCCGCGCCAGCCCACGGCGAATCTTCAGCAACTGCTGCACCAACGCGTGCTCCTCATTTCCGTACTTGAGATGTGGTTTCCCGGCCTTGGCGTTGGCGCCAAACACCTCCACTACCAGCACACTGTGATGTGCCACCACAGCCCGGCCACTTTCACTGATGATATCCGGATGTGGCACCTCCTCGGCACGACACACCTCACCGATCGTCTGCACCACATCATTGGTGTATTCCTCCAATGAATAATTTGCCGAGCTTTCGAAGGCCGCTCGACTACCGTCGTAATCCACCGCCAAGCCTCCGCCCACATCAAGATACCCTAGCGGAAACCCAAGCTTGCGCACCTTGGCATAAAACCGGGCGCCCTCCTGCACTGCCTTGCGTACGGTAAGAATATCCGGCACCTGCGAGCCGATATGAAAATGCAAAAGCCGGAAACAATCCTCCCAGCCCTCCGCACGCAACAAATCAACCGACTCCATCAGTTCCGCGGTATTCAGCCCAAATTTCGCATCTTCCCCACCGCTGTCAGCCCACTTTCCATTACTGCGGCTCAACAGACGCATGCGAATGCCAATCTCCGGCCTCACACCCATGCGATTGGCCACGAGGATAATCTGTCGCAACTCGTCGAGCTTCTCCACCACCAGAATAACTTGCTTACCAAGGCGCGCACCCATCAACGCCACGCGAATGAAGTCAGAATCCTTGTAGCCATTGCACACCAGCAGGCTGTTCGGTCGATCCTGCAGCGCAAGGGCTGCAAATAGTTCGGGCTTACTGCCCACCTCCAGTCCGTAGTCATGCGATTTGCCGGCATCTAGAATCTCCTCCACCACCTCGCGCAACTGATTCACCTTTACCGGAAACACACCGCGATATTTGCCCTCGTATTGGTTGCGTTCGATGGATTTGCCAAACGCCCCGCAGATTGCCCGCACGCGATGGCGTAAAATATCCTGAAATCGAATGAGTAGAGGAAAATCCAGCTTGCGTTTACGAGCTGTCTTCACCACATCGGTCAATTCCACTGTTCCCCCCGCCTCCTGCAACGGCTGCGCTACTACGTGCCCAGCAGAATTAATATTGAAATATCCCGCACCCCAACGGTCGATGCCATATACATCGCGTGCATCCTCCACCGACCAGTTGTCCTTATCTGGGTTCACGAGAGAGCTGCATAATAGATTTGTGCCGATAATTTTCAAGACGGTCATTGAAAAAAGTGCGCGGTGCGGGTTTCCTTGCTGGATGCCAAAGGCACCACTGAAGGAGATTGTCAAACATTGCAACCGCACCCTCCGCATCAACACGAACACCGATTATGATGGAGCGCTGAACGGATTGCAGGTGGAGAATGACGGCAAGATCAGCCGCATAGCGGCAGCTGTGGATGCCAGTCTCGCCACTGTGCGCAAGGCCGCCGCACAAAAGGCGGACTTGCTGCTCGTGCATCACGGCCTCTTCTGGAATCCACAGCAACCGTGGGTGGGCAAAAAACGTGAACTCATCGGCGCACTAGTGGAAAATAATATGGCCGTATACAGCGCGCATCTTCCTCTCGATTTGCACCCGCGCCTCGGTAACAACATCGGCCTGTGCCGGGCCTTGAAGTTCACCAAGCCCAAGCCCTTCTTCGAGGAACACAATCAGCACATCGGCCTCAAGGTAAGCACGCAACTGGACCGTGACATCCTAGCCAAGCGCTTGAAGATCATACTTGGAGCACCACCCGTGTTGCTGCGCGGCGGACCGAGTGTGTGCAAGAAAATAGGCATCGTGACTGGTGGAGCAGGCAGCAGCATCACGAGAGCAGCAGCGGAAGGAGTAGACACATTTATCACTGGCGAAGGCCCACATTGGACCAGTGCGCTGGCTGAGGAACTAGGCATCAACGTCTTTTACGGCGGCCACTACGCGACCGAGACTTTCGGTGTGAAGAGCCTCGCCGCCCACCTTTCAAAGAAATTTCGCCTCCCTTGGGAATTTGTTGATCATCCAACCGGCCTTTAGACTCTTCTTTTGGTTCGACTGGTGGCACCTCGATCACTTCCTCTTCTTCACCCTCGTCATCCGGTGGAGGCTTGGGTAACACCAGCAATGCCAGTAACGCCAGCGCACCCAATCCAAAACCAGCCAGACTGTATTTGATGCTGCCTTGGTTCGGCTCGAAACGAAACTCCACTGTGTGCTTTCCTTTTGGCAGATGCACCCCACGCATCAAATAATTTGCCCGGAGCAACTTCGCCGGCACACCATCCACCGTGACCTTCCACGCAGGGTGATGCTTGTCATTCAACAAGAGCACAGTTGAGGTCTCCGCATCCGTTTCAATGACAATCCGCTTGGGATCATAGCTCAAATACCTCGCCGGGATCACCGTAGCATTGGCATCGGCGCTTTCCGTCGCAGGAATTTTTTCTGAGATCAACACCTCGCGATGCGGATCCCAATCCGGTCGCGGCAGGGTCGCAAGCATCTCATCATCCGAAAGCTCGCTACGCCAATGGGCAAACAACCCCGCCCGTGGTAATGCCCCCTCAAATTCCACCAAGGCCAGCGGACCATTGGTTTGCAAAACCGGCACCAAATCCATCACCGTCATGTTTGTTTTCTTGGTATTTTTCGGGACTAGGGAAAAGTGCATCCGCTCGTAAAAGAGACCTTCTCCTCCATACGTCGCGTTCAAGAGCGGTCCACTACCACTGCACACACCCAAAAGAAACCGCGCACTGGTTAGTTCGCACAAACGCAATTGATTTGTCCAAGTGGCCTGCCGATAAGCCCAGTTCTCAGGTGAAACACGCGGTTCCTGGATAATATCCAATGATTGCACACGATGATAAGGAAAAGTGTGCTGCGCCCAGAGCACTGAATAAAGACCGTTAAACGGGCTGAGTTGCTGCGCCTTGATATTCAGCCTCTGCATTTGCCTTTGCAATTGCAGTTGGGCAGGCCGATTGGTAGCCGTTTGAGCCTGCTGCTGCAGATCCATGGCTTCCGCCTGCAAATAGCTCATGGCCACTTGCGGCGGCAGCAATTTCACGCGCTGCTCAAAGGGGCGTTGCCTCAAGACATCAACCACCGGATTGGAGGCATATTTCTCAACATAATTTTCATGCACCAAATAACGCGAGTGCGCCCGACCGAAATCAACCACCATCACCAAGCCTAGGATCAACCACATCACACACGCCAATCTACCAGCAAAAACACCGGCAACAAGCAATGTCACTGCCGCAGCACTAACCGCCATCGCGACGAGCCCGGACCTTACCCTGGAAAAACTGG
>CAZTTU010000034.1:11902-23025 GCA_964616045.1 uncultured Verrucomicrobiota bacterium
CCGCAGCACTAACAAACAACGTCCCTAAGCTCCAAAACGCCATTTTCAGACTAAAGGTTGCCATAGCTCCGGAGCTTTCACCAAACTGCAACCCCTCGGCCAAGTGCTTTTTGATTTCCGGCTGGATCGCTGCATAAATAACCCAGCCCAGTGACGCGACAACGATCAATCCGAGCAGACACAGACTCCAGCCCCTTTGGGTAGCGAACCATTCTTTCAAGAGATCCAAAGGGGACTTTTTTTTGGAATCAAACATATAAGCGGATACCATTCCGTTCAGGCCATAGACGAAGAGTACCACTAGCCCTAGACTGGCCGGATGCATGAACTTGATGGGATTGCGGATGCTGCTAAAAAACGGCAAAGGATGCAGCAATTGATAAAACGGCGCATGGCGGCCCCAGGCAAAAAGAATGGAAATAATAATAAGCCCCAGCCAAAAAATCACCCATCGTCGCTCCCTTGCTTCAAAAGCACTATGTTTGCCAAGAAAAGCCTGCAGTACCGCCCACAAGCACACAACAAGAACGAGCATGCCAGCGTAGATACCATAGCCTGAATGGCGCGGAAGACCCTGTTTGGTCTCCATCCAGCCGGGCTGTTGGCCGACCGCGCCCCAATATTGACCGCCATCCTCGGTATCCAACCGATAACCGAAGATACCCGGCACCGCCAGGCGCAAAGTTTCCCTCTTGGGCAAACTCCACTGTGTGGCGAAGTTCCATTTCTCTTCCTCGGTTTGCTGCTGCTGTTGTGCCACCGCAGCCTTACCTTCGGTACGACTTAAGTTACTCAACGCATACCCTGCCATCAGTGCAGCAGACAAGGCCAGCACCACGAGCAGGCCCATGCCTTTGCTGCCATTCAATACAAGATGTAAGGGGCTAATTTCCTTGCTGTTGATGGCGGCTATGATCACGAAAAGCGCAACGTACAAACTAAAGATACCGCCAACGTCGAAGCTTTCCATCACACCCTGCCCCAATCCGAGTCCGCCAAGGATGACCCACATAATCATCCGCAGTAATCCAAAGACAATATTAGCTGGACTGGAATTTAGACTAATACAACCGAATTCGCGCAGGCCATTTATCACACCAGCCATCGCCAAGAATGCGCCGGCAGCGCCCAGTGCCACGCTTGGCAAACCCCAGCAGGCGTACGTGAAAAAATCACCGTTGAGCGCCGCCGCCAATGCACCCAGCAAACAAACAGGCGCCAAAAAATGAAGAGAACGAAAAAAGAGCCAAGCACAAAAGCCCAGCAACACTAGGGACACCGGTTGGTAATATTTCGCGAACAATACCGCACCTTGCCATTTAGCCACAGTTTTGAGGCGCAAGCGAGTAACGATGGCATTTTGAAAGTCGGAAGCCACGAGGCAGAGCTGGAAAAATCCCATCGTGAAATTGGGCATCGCAGAGGGAGACTCACCTCCTACCCAATTCAAATCCTGCCAAAAGCTCCATCCTTTATTTTCGTCATGAGCATGAGCATGAATGGCCCCAAGCGGGGCATCGTTTGCGAAGACGACTTTTTCCTCGTCAAAGCTCTCTCGAAAAAGAAAACCAAGTACAAGCAGTAGACACCCCAGCGTCAGCAGCGCATCCTTCCACCAGGAAGATTTGGATTCATCTGGAGTGTTCTGCATCACCAACCTCGACGACAACCTTGCCCAATAAAATCGTGCAGAGCAACGGCCAAGTTACCAAGTCACCACGTACTTTTCCCAGTGATCCTGTGCATAGCCTCGATAAATTGCACGCCACTTAAACACAGATGACTGAGATAAACTGGCTCAGGAAACGCCGAGTAATCCGCGAATCGTGTCGACCACCCGCTGCACATGCTCGCGCTCGAGGTTCATGGCCGAAGGCAGGTTGATGCCCCACGGGCTGAGGCGATAACTCACTTCATTGCGCTTCTGAGCCAATAGCGCCTCCACCTGTCCATCGTAGGCCGGCAGGCTGCTCAGCGGATGAAACATCGGCCGACTGTCGATGCTTTCCTTATCTAAGGCCAACATCAGTTTTTCCTTCGGCCACTCGAGCATGGGATCGAGCACGACAGTGACCATCCAGTAAGTGTTTATTGTGTTGGCCGGCTCATGGTTCAGCGTAAGACCCGGCAAGTTCGCCAACGATTCACGGTACCACTCAAAAACCTCCCGCTTGCGTGCCACCAGCTCCTCCGCCCGTTCCACTTGCGCCAAGCCGATAGCAGCAACCATCGGCGGCATCTTGTATTTGAAGGCAACCTCAGTGTTACGAAACTGCACATCGCCCGGCTCGCGACCGTGATCGCGAAGCTGCATAACGCGTGTATACACCGCGTTGTCATTTGTCACAAGCATCCCACCTTCACCGGTGGTAAAAGTTTTTGAGCCATGAAAACTAAACGCCGCCACATCACCCAGAGCCCCCGCTTTTCGACCGCGAAACTCGCTGCCAATTGCTTCTGCCGCATCCTCAATGATCTTCAATCCGTGCCTATCTGCAATGACCCGCAAATCATCATAGTCGGGTATGCCGCCATAAAGATCCACCGGCAAAATCGCCTTGGTTCGGTCCGTGAGGCATGCCTTCACGCTTTCTGGACACAAACACCACGTGTGCTCGTTCACATCGGCAAACACCGGCGTGGCGCCAACGTAGCTAATGGGCGCGGCGCTGGCAATCCACGTGAGGTCTGGCACGATCACTTCATCACCCGGCCCAATGTCCAGAGCCACCAAGGCAAGGTGCAAACCGGAGGTGCAGGAGGGTAAACTCACCGCGTGATCCACGCCGAGATATTTTGCGAAGGCTTCCTCGAATCGACGCGGGTATTCGCCGGACCTCTCGTACCAGCCGTGTGCCGCCGCGTCGGTGGCGTAATCAATCTCCCGCTGAGAAATGCTGGGGCCAGCGATGGGAATATGGTCCATATTCATTCTGATACACACTTTAAATAACCGCCCGGTGCCGCGCTTATTTGCAGTTTGGCATCTATCGTATAATCCACCTCAAACCGATCGTTAGTTTTAAGGAATGCCTCGACCGCCGTGCGCGGATTATTGCCTGTGTCCCACGGCTTGTCAGGAAACGAACCAGCAGGCATGTCCTCAATGAGGGTGTCGAAAACCACACAATAACTGCCCACCGTGACCAGTGAGGAGTAGGCCTCCAGCTCTGCAAAAACATGGTCGTGGGTATGATTGGAATCCAAACAAACCATGATTCGCCGGTATTTTTTTGCCTCTTTTTTCACTTGAGAAATGATTTCCGGCACAATACTGGAACCCTCAATCATTTTAATCCGACTCGCCATGGGATGGGCTTCGATGGCTACGCGGTTGTGGGCACGAATATCGATGTCGATGCCAAGTACTTTGCGTTTAAACGCTTTTGGGTCGACTGTGTTACCGCTCACGATTGCGTCGTCCAGATCCAGTAACGCAAGCATGGAGGCACTGAAAACCAAGGATCCTCCGTGGGCGATACCGATCTCGATGATGAGATCAGGCTTGATCGACCAAATCAATTCCTGCATTGCAACCATGTCTTGGGGGTATTGAATGATGGGGCGACCCATCCATGAAAAGTTGTAGGGATAATTGCCAGTGGTACCGACAGCCATCATCCAATCCAATGACTTCTGGGGCAAGTCCGACGCCTCCCTGAGGTGCCGGATATTTTCATCAACCTCACCTGCAAATTGTGCATTCAAGTTCACAGCCCTTTCTTTGATTAATGATTCCGGATTTCTTTTGATTGATAAAACAACACTATCATTTTAACACGAAGTCTTCAGCATAACGCCAGGCGCGTCCGGATAAAATTTCTGGCTGGTTGGGATGGATGCCTCTGAGAAAATAATCCACTGACATCTGGGCCTCATTGTAACCAAAGGCGGCTCGCAGAGACGAACTACTCGACAGTCGAGGGTTGATTTCTAAAAGATAAGCCAATTCATTTTCCTTTCGAAATTGGTAATTGGTTGGACCAGCGGGCTTGAAATAAGCACACAGTTTTTCAATTGCCGCGACGATAGACTCATCAGTTATGACCTCGGCATACTGAGTGTTCCCCGCGGTTGAAAGACAACGCCGAAATATGATGGGTGAAAGGGTGCTGCCGTCTCCAAGACCGAACGCACCGACTGTGTACTCCTCATTACAACTGCCCACAATTTTTTGCACCATGAAGTCGCCTCTAATTTTCTTGGCCCAATACAGTAAATCCAGTTCGTCAAATATCCGGGCAATACCACGTGAACCGCTCCCTTGCCTCGGTTTTATTAACAATGGAGGAGATCCAAGTTTCTCTATACATTCGCCCCAATCCTGACTTTGCAAACTGGGAATAGACAGCAACCCGATCTTGGTTACCTCTTGGCCCATTTGCCACTTATCACGTGCCAAATCAATGAACCCCGCTGCGTTCAAGCCCAACGTGGCACCCACATCACTTAGCGGCTCTCTATTGGCGTTCAGGAAAAACAGATCCACTTCAAGTCCCGGCAATACCAAGTCAACCGATTCGTCAATGAGCAGGTGCCTCCAAAATTCCAGATATCCCCGACTGGATTCATCGCAAGCCGGCTTGGCATGAAAGGAATCACATAGATGCGGCCCCAAGCAGCCAGGGTCTCTGTCCACACCAACAACCCGAATGTTCTCTCTGCATTGCCGCAGCGATTTAATGATTCCCTGCCCAATAATGGCACCGACGCCCGTCACAAGGATGGTGTATTGATCTCGATTGGCCGGCAAAGAACTCATATCACATCCTGTGGCAGTTTCATTGCGGCACTACCTCCATCAACAAGCCAACGCACAAATCCGGAAACTCAACCCCAACCTTTAACATGGCCTGAAGGTTAGCTTCAAAATCCGGGAGGGTCTCTAACACTCTGAGTGGCAATGGTTTCAGGTAAATCCCTTCTTCATGCACTACCCGGTAGCCGTGCTCGGTCAGTAATTGCCCCAGGGTATCCCGACAGAACTGGCGCTTGTGCCCTTGAACCAAATCGGTCTCATTCAGGCTGTAAATATCGTCAATGATCCCCAATTCAAGCCCCAGTCGACGGTTCATTGATTTGGCATTGGGTACGGCGACAAACATCCGCCCTTCTGGCTTTAGTAGCTTTTTATAGCTTTCGAGCAACACACCCGGATCATCAACATGTTCAAGAATAAATCCCATAACAATGACATCAAACAAATCATCTGTCTTGAAGGACTCGAAATAATCATGCACGAGCTCTGCGGGGAAAGCAGGGTGGGTTTCCTGAAACAGGTTGATGACTACTTCGGATCCTTCAACAATGAGATGCCGATCACAGGCAGCATTGAAAATGGATGCCGTGTGTCCATGCCCTATTCCAAGCTCGAGCAGGCCCTCACAGTGTCCAAATCGCTCAACAATACGCTTGGGATACCAATGCAGAATCAAGCTATTTTCAACGGCCGTCGTAGCATTAGGGAGGTATTCGGATGTAAATGCATCGAGATTGTCCATCATTTCACTTTGCTTAATCACTCTAACCCACCACTCAAATCAACAATTGTCCCTTGCATTAGATTAAATCGTGCCTGTTAAGGCAGGCAGGCTGCCGACAACACCCGTATAAAATTTTGCAGGCTCACTTGTACTCCACAAACCTGAAATTCATCCGTATTTCGCGCTCAATTGTGGTCATCCTCATCACCAAGCTCACCGGCGACTTTGCCCAAGAAAAGCACGTAGAGCAACGGCCAAGTTTCCAAGCCACCAAGCGCAAGAACCTGAGATTGCACGAGTAGCTTGCACCACTTCATCACGATACTCTGGTGTAATATTTTCAGTGCCTTGCAACATTACTCGGCTGGTGGCCGCAAGCAGACAGCGTTGACGAAAGTTCCATAGATAAGCTGAAGCACCTTTTTTCCCCAGTATCGCAGATATAGTCACCATGGCCAACCACTGGTCAGCAATGAGGGCACTTGGCCGATTTCTATTAAGGCTCGTTGTAGAATTTGCATGCCGCCGATATTGACAAAGCGATTCAGGTATTTCGTATATGTTTTTGTAGGACGAGGTTATTTCAGCGTAAAAAACAGCATCCGCGCACTGTATAAATTCCAAGCGAAGCTTGGCGGGCAAATGTTCCCTTCCTGTTTTCATCAAAACTGCCGGCATACAAATCGTACGCAGATTTGACTGCGAAGAAATGAACTGCCGGATCGAAATTGCCTTGGCTTGGCCACCGGGAATGATGGGAAATGGATTCACCAAGTCCCCACCCTCCACCAACCCGCCATCCTCTCCAATTACTTCGTATGCAGAATAAACAAGCGCATGCCCCTCAACATTTTCCAGTGGTTCCAACAGACGCTCATAAAAATTCGGCTTGATTAGGTCATCCGCTGTGAGCAGGTGCAATACATCGGTTTCTGCGGCGTAATTCATCGCCAGATTGAAATTATTCCCACTATTCGAATGCGATTTGGTTCGGCACCACTCAAATCCTTCCTTTGCAAAAGCCTGTGCAATGAGAGGAGTCCCGTCGGTAGAACAGTTATCCTGAATGATCACACGATCAGGCCGACGAGTCTGATCCGCCACGGATTGAAGCGTGGCTTCAAGAAATTGTTCGCCGTTATAGACAGGGATGACCGTTGTGAGTTGGCTCATTACGTACTGATGATGTGCCAAAATAGTTTCAACCCGTCCATCTCAGATAATCCCTCCAGCACACTGAGCTTGAGACAATCATATCACGACCCAACCGGCCACGGTTGGCCACCAGATCCAGTGCCGAGATAAATGGGGTAAATTCACCATGCAATTGCGAGTAAGGCCGTTTTTCATAATTCATGTATTCCACACGAACACCCGCCGCTTCCAATGCCTTGTGATCCAGATAATTCCGTGCTCCATGCCCCGTGATATATCGCTCCGCGCCAAGTGTCTGGCATATCGCCATTACTCGCGCCGAGCCCTCGCCGGTCACATTCATTCTAGAAGACCAACGAATGTCGCCTGGTTTGATTTCAAAATACTCCGCTAATTTCTCCATGCTCATCGCGCCCAACGCAGCAAGTGAATCGGCCTCCTTGGCAAACACCTCATCCACCAAGGCCAGCATCTCTTCGACATACGGTGCCTTGGAGTAGGCCTGCTGCAGTGAAGTGAAATGTTTGCGCTGCCAACCGGTAGTCGCAAGTTGAGCTTCTTTGAGAGATAAACCGAGATTATTTGCCGCCAGCGGCGCAGTCAGCCAAGGTGTGCCCTGCTGCGTTTTAAACTGAACGCGATTAAAAAACCCGCCCTTGGAAAACTGGGCATCATCTAGATGCACATATACATCCGCCAAACGCATTTGTTCAAACATTCCCACCCATGGAAAATACATCGGTTGGGAAATGACGATCGTTTTCATCAAAACTTTTTCTTCATAAAAAGCGCAACGCCATTGGCGGTGCTAAATTCGACGGCGAAGGACTGCCTGAAAGTGGGGGAGTCCGGACGCAGGCCCAACACCACGTCATGTCCCGCGCCGGCCACGCAACCCACCAACTTGGCTTCGGCGTAAGGCGCAATTTGAAAATGCAATCCACGCAACGTGCCGAGCTTGGCATTGTACGAAAGGTTACATTGAGCAAGGTCAATAGACAAAACGTGTGCGGTGAATTCCTCGCGGCACCACGCGCGCGCAAACCAGCCGCGCTCGTCCTCACGACGATCGAAATCTACGATGTGCACGCCAGACAAATATGTCTCGATAAACTTCATACCAACCTCACCTTCGGAATGGGAATCAGAAATTGGCCGCCGGCATCCCGATAGGTGGCCTGCTGCGCAAGAATTTCATCCATGAAATTCCACGCCAACAACAAAGTCACATCAGGCGCGCGCGCAGCCAATTCATCAGCAGACACGATAGGCACATATCCACCAGGCATGAGTCTGCCCTGTTTGTGGGGACTGCGGTCAACAACGAAGGAAATCTGCTCAGCACCAAAGCCGCAGTAGTTTAATAAAATTGCACCTTTTGCCGCCGCACCGTAGGCAGCAATAGTTTTACTTTCAGCTCGCAATGCCGCGATTTGCTTCCGTAGAACCTCTCGAGTACGCTCAGCTTTACCTGAAAAACCGTGATAAAAAGACGGAGTCATTACTCCCAATTCCTCCTCCTCCATGAGTAGGGTGATCACAGTTTCATCGACATCGTAATTTTCATGCCTCACAAACAGGCGCAACGAACCGCCGTGCAGCGGTGTACGCTCGACGCTTGTGATACTCAAATCATGCCGATCAAAGATTGGCTGCAGTGCGCAGAGGGTGAAATAAAAAACATGTTCGTGGTAAACAGTATCAAATTCACCATTAGCTATCATCTCGGAAGCATACGGAAACTCGAGGATAACCCGACCTCGAGGTGCCAGCAGCCCCTTGAGTCCGGCAACAAAATCATTAATATCGGGAGCGTGGGCAAATACATTGTAGGCAATAATGAGATCAGCCTTCCGCTTAATAGCCAGTTCCTTTGCTAGTTTTTCCGAAAAGAAATCTGTGAGTGTTTGAACACCTTTCTTGAGGGCGACCGCCGCAACATTTTGTGCCGGTTCAATCCCAAGATGCGGAATGCCGGCCTCAGCAAAGTTACGGAGCAAGTAACCATCATTGCTTGCGATCTCAACCACGAAACTGTCCGTGCCTAAGGCAAATTCCTCAAGATAACGTCTTGCGCAATCCGCAGCGTGTTTCAGCCAGACATCGGAGCAGGAGGAAAAGTAAACATATTCGCTGAATAGCTGAACCGGCGGAATGCAATCAGTGAGCTGCAGCAACCAACACTCCGTGCACACGGCCAGTCTTAGTGGAAAACTAGGCTCAGGCTTGGCGAGATCTTCTGGGCGCAGAAGATTATTGGCCAACGGTTGCTTCCCGTGATCGAGAATTATCTCACCGTTGCGAGACTCGCAGGAGCGGCATTGAAAATCAGGCAGCATTCTATTTTGTCCACACAATATCCTGCCTGATAGCGTCGGAAGTGAAAGCCTCAAGTTGGGCGAGGCTCATGCCATGAATATCGTCCACCTTTACCACGTGGCGCTGATGATACCAGCAAGCGGTACGGTGCAAAGCAGTGGCAAAATCCCACACCGGCTGCCAACCGAGCTGGTGACGCACCTTGTCGATAGCGAGTGAAAGAGCTGCTGCTTCGTGGGGGGCGTTGGGTTCGGAGTCATTGCTCCATTCACCGGGCCAATGTTGGAGAAAATGTTCGACGAGTTCGCACACGGGGCGTTGATCTTTGGGCTCAGGGCCGAAGTTGAAAGCGTCGGCAAAGGAATCGTCATCAGCCAATCGAGCACCGAGCCAAAGATAGCCGGAGAGGCAATCGAACACGTGCTGCCACGGGCGCGTGGCGCGGGGGTTGCGCACAGCAATGGGCTGGCCGGCTTCTAACGCACGCACGCAGTCAGGCACGATACGGTCCTCCCCGTAATCGCCTCCTCCGATAACATTGCCGGCGCGTGCGGTAGCAATGCGACCTTTGAAAGCGCGCCGCCAGCTGCGGGTCATTATTTCGGCAGAGGCTTTGCTGGCAGAATAAACGTCATGCCCACCAAGCGAGTCAGCCTCAGTGAAGACGCGGGAGGAACCATCGTTCTCGTAACATTTGTCACTGGTCACAACGACCACGGGACAATCAATTTCATTTTGCCGCAGCGCCTCAAGCACGTGCGCAGTGCCAAGGATATTGGTGATGGCCGTCTCCAACGGGACATCATACGAGCGACGCACAAGCGGTTGAGCAGCAAGATGAAAAACGATTTCCGGCTTAGTGTCTCCGATGGTTTGGTTCACCAATTCGAACTCACCAATGTCACCAATGGTTTCATTGGAAAACGTGCCGGGCATGAGGGTTTCGTGTAGATTGGGCGGGGCATGCGGGGCGAGGCCTAGGCCGTGGACCTGCGCGCCGAGGTCGCGCAGCCAAAGGCTGAGCCAGGCGCCCTTGAACCCAGTATGGCCAGTGACCCACGCCGTTTTGCCGCTATAAAACTTACCGAACATCCCTATCTGATTTTCCGCCGCGCATAATGTTACTGTCCGCGCTGAGTATCCATACACTGCCAAAAGCCGGAATGACTATGGAGCATGAGCTGGTCTTCTCTCGCAAGGTGATCAATCTGCGCGCACGCACGAACGTAGTTGACTCTGATGGACATCCCCGATTTAGGGTGATGTTCCGTCTCCTTGGGCAGTCGCGTGCCCTGGCTGCCGCATAGAATGACCACCTGCATGGCGAAACGATAGTCGGAATCGGCCCGACAATCAACTACGGTTCGCCGTTGCGACACCGAGGAGTGGTTGCTAGGCTGCGCGACGGAGCGTGCGCGATTTTTTGTTCAAACTATTTCCGCCCGGCGGGTGTTTGCGACGGGCCGTGGAGGCGTTATTGCCGGTAGCGGACGTGTTGCTGCTGCCCTTCACACTGGCAGGTGCGCTGTTACTGGGGTCCATCCGTATGGCAGGCGTGGAGCGCTTTCGTATCGCACGCTGGGTTTTCCGAAAAACGGGTGTTTTTCCGGTTCGCGACCACTACTACGAACCGCTGGTTAACCCCGCCCACATCAAGCGGCCACTGGAGGATCCGCGCAAGCTGCCAGGCATCAAGTGGGATGAGGATGAAATGCTCGCTCAACTTGAGGCATTTGATTTCAACGATGAATTACTCGCCATCCCACGTGAAGGCGCCGACGGATTTTTTTATCAAAACCCCGGCTACGGCCGCGGTGATGCGGAGATGCTCTACAACTTTCTGCGTCATCTTAAGCCGCGTAGGTTCATTGAAATTGGCTGTGGCATGAGCACACGGCTCGCGCAACTGGCCTTTGCCCAAAACGAAAAAGACGGCACGCTACCCTGCGAACACACCTGCATCGAGCCCTACGAAAATCCGTGGCTCGAGCAACTCGGCGTCACCGTCCTGCGCCAGCGCGTGGAGGAGGTCAGCCCTGATGTGTTCGCTCACCTCGCCCCGCGCGACATTGTGTTTATTGATTCTTCGCACGTCATTCGGCCGCAAGGCGATGTGGTAACTGAATATCTGCAAATCCTCCCGCGCCTGCCCAAGGGCGTGTGGGT
>CAZTTU010000035.1:0-22917 GCA_964616045.1 uncultured Verrucomicrobiota bacterium
GCTGATAAGTTTCTGGCTTCACCAGGATGTCGCCGTATGTCAGCAGGAACGCCTCTTTGCCCACGAATTCCCTTGCCAGTTCGGGTGCCTTGCCTGTGCCGTCCTGCACCTCCTGCCGGGTATATGAAATGGACACGCCCAAGTCAGCGCCCTCGCGAAAATGATTTTCAATCACCTCCGCCTGCCAGCCGGTGATAATGCAAAATTCCTGAATACCCACCTCGCGCAGACCCATGATGATATGCCCCAGGATCGGCCGGTCATGCACGCGTAACATCGGCTTGGGCATCTCGTCGGTGAGATCGCCCATGCGCGTGCCCTTGCCCGCTGCCAGGATGACGGCCTTCATGGCTGGGCTACTTCGCCTTTCCCTGATTGGCCACCGCTTCCATCGCGGCCTTCACGGCTTCCTCATCGCCAAGATAGTAGTTCTTGATCGGCTTCAAATCCTCATCAAGCTCATACACCAGCGGCATGCCGGTGGGAATGTTAAGCTTGAGTACTTCCTCCTCCGAAAGTTTATCCAGATATTGCACCAACGCCCGCAGGCTGTTGCCATGGGCGGCAATGATGATGCGTTTACCCTCCTTGACCTCCGGCGCAATGGCCTCGTGCCAATACGGCAGGAACCGCTCGACCGTATCCTTGAGGCACTCGGTCAAGGGCAGCTGCTCCCCGGTAAGATCGGCGTAACGCGCATCGTGACCGGGATAACGCTCATCATCCGGTTCCAGCGCAGGCGGCGGAATATCATAGGCACGGCGCCAGATGAGCACCTGTTCCTCGCCGTGCTTCTGGGCAGTCTCGGCCTTGTTCAATCCCTGCAATGCACCGTAGTGACGCTCGTTGAGCCGCCAGTCTCGGCGCACCGGCAACCACATCTGGTCCAGCTCATCCAGTGCAATCCAAAGCGTGCGAATGGCGCGCTTGAGCACACTGGTATGCGCCTTATCGAAGACAAACCCGTTTTCCTTTAAAACCTGCCCCCCTCTCCGGGCCTCCTCACGCCCCTGATCGGTGAGATCCACATCGTGCCAACCGGTAAACCGATTCTCCAGATTCCACTGGCTCTGGCCGTGCCGAAGTAAAACCAATTTATGCATGCCGGCGAAACTAAGCGATGCCGCCCGCACGTGTCACGCAAAAGCCCGAGTAAACATTGAATGCCCGCACGGGCTACCGCTTCGGATGCACAAAAAACGGCGGCGTGTCGGCCAAGACCACCACACCGCCCCTTGAAACTCTATATTTCTAGAAGTCCACCAAGGCCACATCGAAAACGAGTGTGGCAAACGGCGGAATCACACCACCAGCACCACGTTCGCCGTATGCCAAATTGTGAGGGATGATCAGCATGCGTCGCTCACCCTTTTTCATTTGCGATAGCGCTTCGTCCCAGCCGGAGATGACTCGCCCCACACCAACGGGAAATTTCAGAGGCTGGCCACGATCTCGCGAGCTGTCGAATTTTTTGCCATCAGCCAATGTGCCTGTATAATGCGCGGAAATCGTCGCGCCCTTGGCGGGCGGGTTCCCCACGCCTTCCTGTATCACAATGTAACGCAGACCGCTCTTGGTGGTGACCACATCCGCTTTGTGCTTTTTCTTGAGGTCAGCAATAAGTTTATCGATTTGCTCTTTTTCTTTTTTCATACGGTCGGCAAACTTCGCGGTCTTGGATTTCTCCTTATCTTCGATGATTTGCTTATAATGTGCCTCATCGCCCTTAAACGCCTTGGCCTTCTCACCCACACGGATGATCTTCACACTGTTCAGCTTGTCACCCTTGGCTATGGAGTCCACTACTTTTTGATCCGCCGGCCCAAGCACCTTGCCGAAAACAGTATGCTTGCCATCAAGCCAAGGGGTCGCTTTGTGGGTGATAAAAAACTGGCTGCCGTTGGTGCCAGGACCGGCGTTGGCCATGGAAAGAATTCCGGGACCAGTGTGTTTTAATGTAGCGTCAATTTCATCGGCAAACTTGTAACCGGGGCCACCCGTGCCCGTGCCCAACGGGCAACCGCCCTGGATCATGAAATCGTCAATTACACGATGAAACGTTAGCCCATCATAAAATTTTGTGCCCTTGGGCTTGTTCGCATCTTTCGTTCCTTCAGCAAGGCCGACAAAGTTGGCAACCGTCATCGGCGTTTTTTTATACTCAAGCACGAGCACAATCTTGCCCTTGGCGGTGTCCATCTCGGCATAAAGGCCGTCTTTCAATTCTGCCGCCTGAGTTGTTGTTGTCGCAAACAAGGCCGACACTACGACCCATGAAAAAAGAATGTTACGCATAGCGCCTCAATCAAAGCGGATTGAGCGGTGGTGGCGAGTTTTTTCTTTTGGCGTGACAAACCTTCAGGCACACGCAAGGTTGCCGCAGATGAGTAAAACAAACGAAGAGGTTGCCGTAATTAGCACATCCATGGGCGAAATGGTGGTTGAGTTTTGGCCGGATGTTGCGCCCAAGACGGTGGAGAATTTCAAGAAGCTGGCTAATGACGCCTTTTATGATGGCACCTGCTTTCACCGAATCGTGAAAGGCTTCATGATTCAGGGCGGTGATCCGCTCACCAAAGACCCCAGCGAGGAGGGCCGTTGGGGCACTGGTGATCCTGGCTATAAGATTGAGGCGGAGTTTAGCGACCGGAAACACGTTAAAGGCGTGCTTTCCATGGCTCGCTCAAGTGATCCAGATTCGGCCGGGTGCCAATTCTTCATATGCCTCAAGGCCGCCAGTTTTCTCGATGGACAGTACACCTGCTTCGGTGAACTGATCAAGGGGGAGGACATACTTGAGTCTCTTGGTGATGTAGATTGCGGTGGCGGAGGGGAAGGCAGCCGACCGGAAGAACGACAGGATGTGCTTTCCATTTCCAT
Organism: uncultured Verrucomicrobiota bacterium; assembly: GCA_964616045.1. Classification (GTDB taxonomy): domain Bacteria; phylum Verrucomicrobiota; class Verrucomicrobiia; order Limisphaerales; family UBA1100; genus UBA1100. The sequence goes on from CAZTTU010000035.1 coordinate 2,881, forward strand.
TGTTTCCCGAGCCGATGCCGGTGTGGAATGACTGACAACGAACAGGCCGCCCTCGAGGGGGCGCTCACACAATTTGGGGTGCCCGTAGAAAAAGCACCGGGGATGGCCGCCCAACTCGACAAGCGCGCCCACCAACTCGCTGAGGCCGAAGACCGCACCTATGCGGAGGCGCTTATGCATCTATTGCAGCTCATGAAAAACGCGCAGGATGAACGTGACAAACAAAATGACTGAGGAAATTCAGAAATGGGAAAAGCGCGGCAGCAAAGCGCTGGGAGATCATCGCATTTTCCAACTGCGTGAGGACCGTGTCGTCAATCCCCGAACTGACACCGAGCACGAAGTGGTGGTCCTTGAGTGTCCGGATTGGGTGAACATCGTCGCCCTCACCCCTAACCGTGAGGTGGTGATGATCGATCAATATCGGCATGGCACTGAGACGGTGGAGCTGGAAATTCCCGGTGGCATGATGGACCCGGACGATACCGACCCGGTGGCTACTGCCCTTCGCGAATTGCAGGAAGAAACCGGCTACACCGGCGAGAACGCCCGGATTATCGGCGAGTGCTTTGCCAACCCCGCCATTATGAACAACCGCGTCCACACCATACTCGTGGAGAACTGCCGCCCCACCCACGAGGTGCAATTGGATGACGGAGAAGATTTAGCAACTCACCTTGTGCCAGCGGATGATCTGCCGAGACTGGTAAAGGAACAAAAAATTCAGCACTCCACCATCGTTGCCGCCCTGCACTATTTTGTGTTGGAGCCGTAGGGTTGCCTACTGATCAAACCGCACTTGCTGCACCATACCATTCGAAAACCCAAACCATGCAGTGCTGTATTTGTTACCTTGGGCATCAGTAATGTTCATTCCAGTGTATCCCCACCATTCCCCTTGTGTCTTGTCCGGTTTACCAAAGACCTGCTGGACAACCGCCTGTGTTTTACCCGGGTAAATGCGGTCAATGGATTTTACGTCCACACTAGCGGTCCACGCCATCAGTTTTCCCTGTGGGATCTTTACAGGCATTTTAGCATTGGAATCCCGACCGGTGCGTTGGGCGTTTTGGCCAAACATAGCCCACGGGCTCTTGGCTGGGCCTTGGCTGTCGATCTTGAGGGCATATATCTTTTTCCCTGAATTCACGTAAAGGGTGCCATCAACCCCAATGGTGGGTGAAGCTTCCACCCGGCTTCCCGTTTCAAATTCCCATTTCTTGGTTCCATCGGGATTCAGGGCGTACACCTTTTTGTCCCATGAGCCCACGAAAATGGTGCCATCGGCCCCAATGGCGGGGGAAGATTTTATATTAGCGTAAATTTTAAATTCCCATTTCTTGGCCCCGCTACTCCAATCTAAAGCGTAAACTGCTCCCGCACTTGACCCCACATAAACGGTGCCATCGGCTCCGATTGCGGGAGATGAGAGTCCAGAACCCTTCGTGACAAATTCCCATTTCTTGGCCCCGCTTTTTCCGTCTAGAGCGTAAACCTTGTCGTCCAATGCCCCCACGTAAACGATACCATCGGCACCAAGTGCGGGGGAAGAGGACAAACCATTAGATGACTCTTCAAATTTAGATTCCGTTTGAAATTCCCAAATGACGGTGCCGGGCTTTTGATCTGCCGCTTTTGCTTCGGGTTTGGGTTGGCTCTTCGCCTGTCCTTGAGTACTGAGTTCCTCCTTTTTTCCACAACCCAATGTCAGAAGAAAAACGATGCCACTTTCACGCGCACAAGCCTACCTGAATTGAAACAGGCGTCCACTTATAATAATTTATCGAAATTATAACGGCCTAACCGTTACGGACCGCTTCCTTTTTTTCTTCCAGCTCCGCTGCTATTGTTTTCCGGTCCGAGGTCAATTCGCGTTCCAGTTGCTGGTGGGCCTCAAGGTCGCCGGCAAGCTTGGCTTCCTCAATCTTGCCGCCCAGAAACACTTCACGCTCGGCCAGCTTGGACTGGTACAAATTATCCAGCTCGGCAATCTCCGCTTTCTGCTCCTCGCTCAGCTCTGAGTCGGGCGATTCTTTCTGCAGTTTTTCCATCGCCAGTTCGTATGCACTTTTCACGTTGATCCTTTTACTTTTTCCCGCGGCATCGGCGCGCCAGAACACCTGACAGACGCAGGTCACCAGCCATTGCCAATGGAATGCTTTTGACACCGCATTCTGAGGCCGATTCACTGGGCTGCGCAAGGCCCAACCATGCCCACGCCGCTCCAGCTTATCTCCACTGACTTCGATGGCACCCTGCACTCGGACTTCACTGAGCCGCGCGTGCCCATCTCCCTGCAGGAGAAACTTGCCCAGTTGCAGGGCAATGGAGCCAAGTGGCTCATCAACACCGGACGCGAACTAGCCGATCTTCGCGATGGCCTCGCCTATGCCAATCTGTCCGTGCATCCGGACTACGTCGTGGTGGTCGAGCGCGAGATATACAGGTGCGCTGGCGACGATTTCATCCCGCTCGCAGACTGGAATGAACAGTGCGCCGCTACACAGGATGCTATCTTTGAAAATAATCGCGCGCGTTTACCCGAACTGTTCGAGTGGGTGAACGAAAATTTTGACGCGCAGGTATATGAGGATTCATGGTCACCCTTCTGCCTGATCGCCCGCAATAACTCCGATGCCGATGTGATTCAACAACGCGTGAACGATCATTTTGCCGACGAGCCTCAACTGGCCTGCGTACGCAATGACATTTACGCGCGGCTCTCGCACACGGACTACACCAAGGGCACGGCGATGGCCGAAGTGGCGCGCCGGTTCAACATTCCACGCGGGGAAATCCTCGCTGCAGGCGACCATTGGAATGACCTGTCCATGTTGCAAAGTGATCTTGCCCAATGGCTCGTCGCACCCGCCAACGCCATCACCGAAGTAATGGAACACGTGAGAGCTCAAGGAGGACACGTAGCCAAAAGCGAGTTTGGTGAAGGTGTGCTCGAAGGCATTGAATGGGCATTATCGACCGAAGCACTCTAAATTGAATTTCCTAATACCTGCGTATTCTTCGTGAATTACTTCTGATGCCTTCTCACCGGGAAAAATTTCCAGGGAGAGGCAAAGGCATCATATTCAATGTTCCTATATGAATATCCTTTGACAGTTTGTCCAATGATGTTAGTTTCGCTGACCCTCTCGTGGGGAGGGGAGCCGGTGACACGTAACCTGGTGGTAGCGGACGGTAACTTTATCCACACACTCGATGAGCGAAAGTTCCACGGCCACAGAGGTCGTTAGTGGTAATCCAAAGGTCTCGAAAGTTTCCGAGGCCGTCATCCGCATTGCTGGCAACTCGCAGGATGGCATCCAGTCCATCGGCGGTTTCCTTGCCCTGCTAGCCGGACGCAGCGAGCAGGAGGTGATGACCTTTATGACTATCCCCGCCACCATTTCGGGCGGACCATCTATTTTCCAAGTGCGCATCGGTTCGGGCGAAGTGCTTACCTCGGGTGACGAGGCAGATGTGCTGATGCCATTCTACCAGCATAGCTATGAAAACCACATTGATTTCCTAAAGGAAGACGGAATCGTCCTGTACGACAGCAGCCACGTGGAGCCCAACGAATCGCTGCTGAAAAAACATCGCCATGTGGGCGTGCCGATTACCGAGTTGACGGTGGAAGCCATTGGCGGCACGGCCAAGGACAAGGGTAAAAATATTTTTGCGCTGGGCCTTGTGGCCCGCATGTTTGACTTGGATGCCCCTAAACTGGAAGAATTGATTGCCTCTCGCTTCAAGGGCAAACCCAGCAGCATTACCACCACCGCACTCACGGCATTCCACGCTGGTTTCGGATATCCGCTCACCACGCTAGAGGAGATTTATGCGTTTGAGAAACCCAGGGAGCGCGACACAGAACAGGTGGTCTGCAATGGCAATGACGCGCTTGGCTACGGCATCCTCGCCGGAGGCGTACGCTTTGGCGCAGGCTACCCAATCACGCCGTGGTCGGACATCATGGAATTGCTTCGCCGAGAACTGCCCAAGTACGATGGAATTTTTGTCCAGTGCGAAGACGAAATTGCCGCAGCCTCCATGGCCATTGGCGCAAGCTGGGGAGGGAGGGTGGCCGTCACCGGTTCTTCCGGCCCAGGCATTGCTTTAAAAGGCGAGGCAATTGGCTGGGCGGTGATGGCAGAAATACCGCTGGTGGTCATTGATGTGCAACGCGGAGGCCCCTCTACCGGCATGCCCACCAACGTGGAGCAAAGTGATCTTAACATTGCTTGCTATGGCGGCCATGGAGATTCGCCACGCGTGGTCATCGCGCCTTCCAGCGTGGAGGATTGTTTTTACACCGCAATTGAGGCCGTGAATATCGCGCGTGAGTACAGCACGCCGGTGATCATTCTAACCGACCAAGCCATTGCCACACGCATCGAAGCTTTCGGCATGCCCAAGCTGCAGGAGCTGTGCCAGGATATTTCTCCAGACCTTTCCCCTCGTGAGGATCACAAGCCCTATGACCTCTCCGCACCCGATGGTATCACGCACCACGCCCCGCCCGGAACTCATATTAAAAGCGGTAAATATCCCATCGCCACCGGCCTCGAGCATGACGAAATGGGCCGCCCCAGCGGCGCGCCCAAGATGCATGTTAAAATGACCGCCAAGCGCCGTAGCAAGTTGCAGGCGCTTGGTCGCACCCTAGTTCTGCCGGAAGTGCATGGCCCTGAGGAAGGCAACGTGCTACTTGTCGGCTGGGGCAGCACGCAAGGCAGCCTGCGCGAGGCTGCCGAGAAAGCACGCAAGACGGGCGATAGTATTTCCTGCCTCACCATACGCCACATCCATCCGATGCCGGAGGGATTGGAGAATATTTTTAACGGCTTCAACCACGTGTTCGTGGTGGAAAACAACGACGAAGGCCTCAACGACTACGGCCAGCTGTGTGGACTGTTACGCGCCAAATTTGCCAACCCAAAAATCCGTGGCATCAACAAGACCGACGGCCTCACCTGGCGCGTCAAAGATGTGCTCGCCCGCGTTCAGACCAAGCTCAAGGAACTGAAAGACTGATTTACCATGAGTACCACTGCTGAAATCACCCGTGAACCACTGAAGAAAAAAGATCTCGCCGCCAGTCACCCCACCTGGTGTCCCGGCTGCGGCGATTTCTCCGTGCTGGCCCTTTACTTCAAGCTCATTCAGAATCGGGGCCTCCACCAAGAAAAATTTGCCACCGTAGCCGGAATCGGCTGTAGCAGCCGTTTTCCCTACTTTGTGCAATCCCACGGCGTGCACTTTATCCATGGCCGTGCCCTTCCCTTTGCCACCGGCATTGCACTCAGCCGGCAGGATCTCGACATATTTGTCTTTGGTGGCGACGGCGATGCCTTCTCTATCGGTGGAAACCATTTCAACCATTGCGCACGCAAAAATGTGAACCTGACCTACGTGGTGATGGACAACAATGTGTACGGGCTTACGAAGAAACAAACCTCACCCACTTCACCCATAGGCTTCAAGAGCAAGACCGACATGTGGGGCGCGGTTGATAAGCCCATTAACCCAATAAAGCAAACCATAGGTGCAGGAGCCACCTTTGTGGCGCGTACTACACACACCAATCCTAAGCACCTGCTGGCCATGATGGAAGCCGCCATGGATCACAAAGGTTTCGGCTTCATCGAGTGCCTCAGTGAATGCACAGAGTTTTACAACGGCGCCTTCGATTCAAGCAACCCCCGTAAGGGCGGCGAATTCAAGGAAGTCCCCGAGGATCACGATCCCACCGATGAAATAGCCGCCTACAAATTGGCAGGCGAGCCGTTTCCAGGCCACTTTGGAATTTTCTATCAGGTTGACCTCCCGTCCAAACAGGATAAGGAAAGGGAAATCAACGACAAATTCCTCGCCAAAACCGGGAACATGGAAGATTGGGAGATTCTCCAACAGAATTTTGACAAGATGAAATAGCCGGACGCAATAATCACCTGCCACGGGACAAGTTTGCTTGTCCCTTTTTTATTGGAGCGCAAAAAACACCGCGCCCAAGATCACGCTGACGACCACGCCGGCAAATACATCGTCCATTGTCACGCCCCAGCCGTTTTTCATCTTTTGAATGGTGTTGATAGGGCCGGGCTTCCATATGTCAAACAGGCGGAAAAGGAGGAAGGCGGCAATGATCCAGGCCCACCAGTTTGGAATTTTGAAAAAGTCTTCGAGAGTGGGTTCGCCAAGGCCGCTGAATTTCATTGCCCCAAAAATGCCAAGGAAACAAATGGGCACGGCGATGATCTCATCAAGGACGACGCTAGCCGGATCTTTTTTATCAAGGATGCGCTCGGCTTCACCGCAAATCCACACGGAGAAGGGGATGCACAAAACACAGCCACTGAGGTAGGCCCAGAAGCTTTCCGGCAATAATAACAGCGCAGTGAGCGGAAATCCTCCGAGAGTGCCAACCGTCCCGGGAATCTTAGGGACGCGACCGAGACCGCCTCCTTGAGCAATCCAAAGGAGCAGTCGGTTCATAGATTACATGTCCTCCATGTATAGATGGCGGTTGGCCCAAAGATAGTGAGCACCAGAGACCAATGTGAGACCCACCGCACCCCAAGTGGCGATAAAGGTAACCAAAATACTCCAAGGCACGCCGGCAATTTCCCAACCAAAAAACTGAACCCAGCTCGCGCCCCACTCTGGATAACTAATGAGGATAAGCATGAACATAACCGCCACAAATTGGAAATTGGTTTTCCATTTACCAATATTCTCAGCAGGCAAGACCACCTGTTTGTTTGCCGCCAAGAGTCTCAGACCGGTGATCGCAAGTTCGCGCGAGACAATTATTATAACCATCCATGCGGGAATGAGCGGATCTTTTCCTGGTGCAGCTAAAGCGACTGGAACGCTGTAACTGCCGAACTGAGTTCCTTCTTTCACCTCCATTCCCACCAGTACAATAAAACCAGCACACATTAGAATCTTGTCCGCCAGAGGATCCATCAATGCTCCAAAATCCGTCCTTAGATCATATTTTCTGGCGATAATGCCATCCAAAAGATCTGTCACACCACCCAACAAAAAAAGCAATGTCGCCAAAGAAGTGTGGTATGGCAACTTATCACACAACATGACGACCGCGAACATGAAGGTGATCACAAACCGTGAGGTGGTGATTTTATTCGGGAGATTCATTACATCCGTTCAGCTATGAGATCATAATCCGTATAACCGATGACACGAACCCATGAGAAATCACCAGGTGACACTTCACCTTGCACATACACCCGCCCGTCGATGTCCGGCGCATCAGCCTCACTACGAGCGAGGGTATATTTGCCACCTTTCAATTCAGTGTTCTTGCGATTGCTTTCCCCTGTCAGTTCATGCTCCCATGAAAGTGCATTCACTTCCGTAAGGTCGTTCTTTGTTGCCAGTTTGTCGGCGAGCACGTTCAGTTTCTCGCCTTGCAACACCTTGCTGCGCGCGCGCGAAACTTTCCGCTGCTCGGTCATTACAGTGTTGAAACGTTGTCTTTTGACCTTATCTGGAACCTGACCACGCATCCCACCGGCACGCGTGCCATCTTCCTTTGAATAGGGGAACACGCCCAGTCGATCGAATTTTGTTTCGCAAATAAACTCCAGCAACGATTCAAAGCGTTTGTCGGTCTCACCGGGGAACCCAACAATGAACGTGGTACGCAAGGCAATGCTGGGAATGCCTTCGCGAAGACGGCCGATGAGGTCACGGATGTATTGACCGTCGGTCTCACGTCGCATGCGCTCCAGCATTACGTCGTGGATATGCTGTAACGGTATGTCTATATAGCGTGCGACCTTTGTACATTCAGCGATGGTCTTGATAAGTTCATCGGTCCAATGTGCTGGATGTGTGTAAAGCAGACGAATCCAGAAATCACCGGGCAGGTCGTTTAGTTCGCGCAGAAGCGTGCTCAACGAGGCGACGCCCACGGGCAGATCAGCGTTGGCGCGCGCAAATTTTTCCGGGGACGAATTGCTCCGCCGGTGACCAGGCCGTAAATCCATCCCATAATAGGTAGAATCCTGCGAGATGAGGTTCAGTTCCTTCACTCCCTGTGCAATGAGTTGTCGGGCTTCAGCCACCACGTCGACCTGCGGACGACTGCGGTGACTTCCACGCATACGTGGGATGATGCAAAAGCTGCAAGGATGATTGCAGCCCTCGGCGATTTTTACGTAGGCAAAATGCTTCGGCGTGAGGCGGAAGCGCGGTGTCCCCACATCCGGCACATAATGCGGGCGCGCATGAACTTCCGTGAGCACCTTGGGTGTGTTTTTTTGCGCGCGCACAGGAACCCCGTTGGCAGGCTGAACAGCACGGCGCGCAATAGCCTCGCGCACGATGCGCGACACATCGGCGATCTGATCCACCCCCATAAAGGCATCCACCTCAGGCATGAGTTTGGGCAGTTCCTCCCGAAAACGCTGCGACAGGCAACCGGAAACAATCAGCGCCTGGCCAGGTCTCTGCGCTTTTCGGTACTCGGCAGATTCCAGAATGGTGTCAACACTTTCCTCCTGTGCGGAATCGATAAAGGAACAGGTGTTGACAATGAGCGCATCGGCTCCGCCTGGATCATTGGTTATCTCTAATCCTTCCGCCATCAGCGAGCCGAGCATGACCTCGGCGTCCACTAGATTTTTTGCGCAGCCAAGCGAGATAAGCCCCACGCGAGTTGGCGCAGCTGGATTGCGGTGGGACGTCTTAGCCACGAGTTGGCCAGAGTACGCAATGCTCGTCAAAAATCAAGCGTACGAAACATCAACCACCGGCTATAACGGCAGGCTATCATTGTCGGTGGCAACCCGCTCATCGTTGAGCCCCGGACCGAGGCCATCAAGGTGATCGATACTGTTGTAAGTGCGATAGTAATCAACCCCGAAATAAATGGCGATCACGAGGCCGACCAGCAGCAGAATAGGAATCACTGCACGCCATTTCACATGCGAAAAGTACAACATGAAGCCATCGACAAATCCGGAACGCAGTTGGGCGGTCCCCGGTGACCTGCCTTTATCAACATTAGCCTGCCCCATCTCCTCATTGAGGTCGGACAGCAACCTTTCCGCATCAAGTTTAAGCACACCAGCATAGGACCGCACAAAACCACGCACGTATACCGGCGCGGCAAAGGTCGTCCAATCGCCAGATTCCAACGCACTGACCTGGTCAGTCATTAAATTTGTCATGCCCACCACGTCCGAGATGGAATAACCCTGAGACTCGCGGGCATGCCGCAGTTGTTCGCCAACTAAGGGCATGGGGTGTACCTTAAAATACGATTAGGCAGTGCCGATCAAAAGTTATCCAAAAATTACTGTGAACAGCACTGCGAAGGAATATTTACATCAGCTCAATATGTACGGTAGCCTACTGGCCGACGGATGAGTAAAGTTGGTTTACAGGCTTTGGGCACCAACGATGGCTGGGCCAGCAATAGCCGCGGGCATTCCGCGTTCCTGTTTCGTATGGGAAACAGCACACTGCTAATGGATTGCGGCGAACCAGTAAGCCGCAGCTTGCGTGCGGCTGGCATACAGCCTGATAATCTTGATGGTATTCTACTGAGCCATTTACATTGCGATCATGTGGGCGGTTTTTTTATGTTGATGCAAGGCTTCTGGCTTGATCAACGCACACGCGATCTCACTGTGCACATGCCGCAAGAAGGCCTGAAACCCGTGAGATGCATGCTGAACGCATCTTATATTTTTGAGGAGTTATTGGCGTTTAAGCTCGATTTTAAGGAGATTCCCACCAGAGATACTTTCCATGTGGGAGACATCCGCATCACATCGTTTCCAACCACGCATCTGGCACAGCTGAGAGAATGTTTTGCCGAAAAATATCCGGCGAAATTTGAAGCATTCTGCTTTCTGATGGAAACAGACAACGCCACCGTGGGGCATAGCGCAGATATCGGTGCACTTAAAGATTTAGAGCCGCTACTACAAAAACCAGTAGACCTGTTGGTGTGCGAACTCGCACACGTAAAACCCGACGAGCTCTTCACGTTTCTATCCAACAAGAAAATCGGGCATGTGGCCTTCACACACGTATCACGGCCTTACCGTGAAAGCCTCAATGAGTTAAAAAGAAAAGCCAAGGCCGCTTTGGGTGGCATGCCGCACACGTTCCTGATGGACGGCGACCTAATCGAGGTTTAACGCCGCGTTTGCATTAGGATTGTATCCTTCTTGTGCCGCTCATTGTCCGCCCGCATCCGCGCCGCCATCTTGCGCGCCACCGCCAAGAGAAACGGTGTTGCCACTTCCGGTTGCTGCTCCACCATGCAATCAAAAACTTTCAGGCTAATACGCAACAACACACCTGCACTGTTGGCCACAATATCGGCTGATCGCTTGCCGTGATCAAAGAGTGAAATTTCCCCAAAAACCTCGCCGCCCGTAAGCGTGGCCAAAATGTTTTCCTTGCCACCTATCATCTTACGCACGCGCACGTTTCCCTCAAGTATGATATACAGCGCACCCGCGCCCGAATCGCCTTCATGTACAAGAACCTCAAATTTCTCAAATTTTTGAACCTCCATGCATTGGGCGAATCGACCGCGTTGCTGGTCTGTCATTTCTTTGAAAATCTCAACCTCCTGCAATGCACCCACAGGCACACCTGGAATCAACGGGTCATCGATAGTGCCCGGATTCATCAGTTTATCGGCTTGTTGAAAAAAAAGCCCCAATTCCGGAAGATCAGCAGCGCGTGACCACGACTCGGATTGCTCCGTGAAAATCCAATTCTGCCGAGTCACCCGTGCTTCACGCACCCATTGGGAAAGCAATGGAAAATCGATGGGACCATAAACCACATCGTCTACCGCCCAAACCTTATACGTGCGTTGGATGTTTGGAGACTCTGCCATCAACCTGAATATACTCCTTTATCACGGCAGGGAAAGGTAAATTAGGGGGTTGCTTGAACAACACCGTGGCCATCTGCGCCTGCACCGTCGAGATCGATGAGAATTTCGCGCGGTTCATTACCGTGCGCTGGACCAACGATGCCGCGATCTTCCAACTCATCCATTAAACGCGCCGCGCGATTGTAGCCAAGGCGAAGACGACGCTGAAGCTTGGACACGCTTGCCTTTTGCTCACTGCGGATAACCTCGATGCATTGCTGGACAAGCTCTTCATCCTCGCCACTGCCACCATCAAGCGGGCCAGTCATCGGCTTAGAAAGTTGCTTGTGAATCTCCATCTCGTAGCTTGGCTTGCCTTGCTTGGCAATAAAGTCGACGATCTGTTGGATTTCTGTGTCCTCTACCAGCGGTCCTTGCGCACGGATCGGTTTGGGGGCACCTGGTGGTTGATAGAGCATATCACCCTTACCCAGCAGTTTCTCTGCCCCCATCTCGTCAAGAATCACGCGGCTGTCGATCTTGGACGCTACTTGAAACGCGATCCGCGAAGGGATGTTGGCCTTGATGACTCCCGTGATCACCTTCACACTCGGACGTTGGGTGGCCACAATGCAGTGGATGCCAGCAGCACGGGCCATCTGAGTGATGCGTGCGATGGCATTCTCCACATCTGCCGGCGCGGTAAGCATCAGATCTGCCAATTCGTCGATGACCACTACAATATAGCTAAGCTTTTCAGGAATTTCGATCTCTTCGTCACGTGGAACTGCAATCTCTTCATCCACCTCCACGGCGAATCCTTCAGAGTTAGCTTCCACTCGCTCACTGTCCTCAAATAATGGCAGCTCCGGCTCCGGTTCCTGTTTCGGCTTATTACGCCTCCGCTTATTGAATGCGTGGATGTTTTTCACACTTTCCTTCGCAAAAATCTTGTAACGCTTTTCCATCTCCTGAACCACCCATCGTAACGCAAGAATCACCTTTTTCGGATCATTTACCACTGGCACCACTAGGTGAGGCAAAGTATTATACATCTGCAACTCCACCACTTTCGGGTCAATCATAACCAATCGCAACTCATCGGGTGAGAACCGATAAAGCAATGAAGCAATAATTCCATTCATACAAACGCTCTTGCCCGCTCCAGTGGCACCGGCGATCATCAGATGCGGCATCTCCGCGAGATCGGCAACGATCGGCTTCCCATACACATCCTTGCCCAAAGCCACTGGAATCTTGGCTCGACTTTTCTTCCACTCATCGCTCTCGAGCAAGTCACGCATGATCACCTTGGTCTTCACCTTGTTAGGCACCTCCACTCCCACTGTACTCTTGCCGGGTACAGGCGCGAGAATGCTGATACGCTCCGCCTCCAACGCAGCGGTGATATTGTTGGCATAGGCCGTAATCCGTTCCATTTTTATGCCGGGTGCCGGATGCAACTCAAAACGCGTGATGGTCGGTCCCTTGGTGATATCGCCCAGTAACACATCCACCCCAAACTGTCTTAACGTTTGCTGGATAACAAGAGCTGAGGCCTTCAACTCCTCTGTTGAATCAATCGGCATCTCTGCATATTCCGGCGCCTGCAGATAATCTACCGGTGGGCGCTCATAATTCTCGATGACCGGTCCGCGAGCCACAGTAGTGGGCTTGGGCTTGCGCGATTTTACCGGACCCGTACTCGATGAGGGCGGGGCAATGTGAACCGTTGGCTCGGTATCATTCTCCGGGTCACCCAGAATATCCGTTGCAGTAGCCCGCTTACGATTAGGCGTTCCCTCTCCTTCATCTTCACCCCCAACTGACAGTACTGTTTCCTCCTGCCCGGAAACAAGCTCCATGAGCTTTGTTTCCTCCAACTCATCGGTGCCAATAGTCACGGTGTAGAGCTCCACCTTCTGTTCCACTCCATCAAGCGCAAATTCACCGAGCAGTTTCACGGCATACTCGGGATGGCTGATTAGATCCTGCTGAATCTTTTCAGAGACCGCCACACCGCCAATCGGCGCATATTTTTCAATCCGTGAGGCAATATTTACTCCATCACCCAACACATCTTTACCGTCACGCATAATATCACCCTGATGAATACCAATGCGCAGATCCAAATGAACAACCCCACGCACCTTGTCTTGAATGGCCAGCGAGCACTCCACGGCACTGAGTGAGCTTTCAAAACTGAGGAGGAGGCCGTCACCAATTTCTTTCAGCCATTCGCCCTCAAATTGTTTTACGATAGGCTTGAGAAGTCGCCGCTGCTGCTTGATGAGCTTGAGCGCCGCCTTTTCATCCCGGTTGGCCAAAGTTGAGTAACCCACTATATCCGTGAAGACAATCGCTGCCAATCTGCGCCGGGCCTGAGTCGATGACTCCCCTTTGTCATTCGCATCCGCCAACCGCGCACCTGGTTGGCTGAGATCAATGATGCGTGGATCATTCTGCTCCAAAACCTTCTCATTCGACCGGTCAGCCGCAGCATCCAATTCTTTCTTTAAATTCTCCACTCGCCGCGCCAGTTCCTCTTCACGCTGCGTGAGTTCAATCTCCTCATTCGCCAACGGTAGGGTACGATCAATCCGGCGCAACTTCCATCGTTGCCAAACCTCTTTCCCCCAATCCAACAGCTTGAAATTTGTGATGTATAAAAGGCTTATCAGATAAATTGCCAGCAAGATCACCGTGGCACCAGCCGTACCCACATGGGAAAAAATATGCTTTTGTAGTTGGAATCCAATGTAGCCACCGGAACCGTAGGTATTCAACTGCTTCACTGCCCCACTGAACAGGCTTGAGTGCTCGTCTAACACACCCAAACCAGCCGAACACGCCAGTACTAAGACCAATGCCCAAGGCCAGCGCTTGCGCAAGCCGTCAAATTTACTAAAGAAGAATCCGAACGAGAAAATCAACATCAATGGTGGCAGCAAATACGCAGCCAGTCCCACTGACCTGACGCAACTATGCGCCAGTAGCGCACCGACAGTGCCGGCATAGTTGTGCTTTTGAGCAATGTGCCGTGTAGTGTCCTTGCCCAAGTCAACCCAATCATAAGAATACAGCGCCAACAAGAATAGTCCAGCCAAAGCCAATAAGCTGATGCCGAGAATCTCGTTAGCGCCTCCCTTGGTTGAATCGGTCTGGGGAGCCTCCCTACGCGCCATCCGCAGAAGAGTAGATCAGAAAAACAAGCGTTTTACAAACCCAAACTGGCCACTGAAGCCCGAATCAGTAACCACAGCTGCCCCCTCCTTTACGCAACGGGTCTGATTCTGTAGATTTCCCCACAGCACCTCACAAAAGACCGGGTAGGTTCGACAATTGTAGAGCCACCAGTTTTCTGCTAGCCTTCGGGCTCCGTGTCTGACCGATTGCCCAAGCTACCCAACCCATGGAGGATTTTTCGGGAGGATTTGGCGAAGGTGGTGGCGAAAGAGAGCCGCGTGGTGCTACCCAAGTGGTGGATGAGAGTGGCGCGATTCATCCTACTGGCCTACCGAAAATTTGATGAGGAACGCTGCTTCATGCGGGCCGCAGCGCTGGCGTTCAACTCGCTGCTAGCAATGATCCCTGTACTGGCACTGGCCACCGCCCTCACCGCCTGGATCGTGGATAAAGGTAAACCGAAACTGACTCCCGAAAACGGCTCTGCGACCACCGAAGCATCAACTTCAGATGCCAATGCCACCGGTCCCGTGCAACAGTTTGTCAGCAAGATCATCGTGAGTGTGCTGCCAGCCAAGCATGAAAATGAGGCGAAGAATAAGGAGATTGTGGGAATCCGCGATGACCTCCGCAACAACATCACGGTGTTCAGCAACAACCTCGCCCAGCAAATCAAGTTTGACAAGACGGGGGTATTGAGTGCACTGGTGTTTGTATACCTCGGGCTACTGGTATTGATGCAGCTGGAGGATACCTTTAACGACTTGTGGGCGGTGAGGCGGAGCCGGGTGTGGTATTCGCAGTTGTTGAAATTCTCACCGGGATTAGTGTTCGGCCCCGGCAGTATCATTGTGGCCTTTGCATTAACCAACGGCGTGCACTTTGAGGCCATTAGTGAACGCCTGCAGGACATGGGTTGGGCGATGAATACGCTGGTGCCACTGCTCTTTGCGATGGCTGGGCTCACGTTTTTATACAAGCTCATCCCCAATACGCGCGTACCTTGGAGCGCGGCCCTCTGGGGCGGGCTGGTAGCAGGCACCTTGTGGCAGCTCAATCACGCCGCCAGTGCGTGGTATGTTTCGCACGTGGTAGTGGAGAAAGGTTGGTATATAAAAACATACGGCGGCAGCATGGGCCTGTTGCCGGTGTTTATGTTGGCGGTGTATTTTACATGGCTCATCCTGCTGTACGGCGCGCTGGTGGCTGCGCGGGTGCAATACCATTCCACACCGCTCCAGGAAACGATCGAAGACAAGGACGCCGAACCGGAAAAACCTGATCCTAATGAACGCGAAAACGACAACGAGGACAGGGAAGTTGATGAAGCCCAAAAATAATCCACGGAACATCGTGCAGCTGGCGGGCACGCTTAACGCAGCGGTGTGGCTGGGCGGGGCGGTCTTCTTCACCTTCTTTGCCGGTCCAGTATTTTTTGATCCCGCATTGAAAGACGTGCTACCCAAACCGGAAGACGGCATAGCCGCGCGATTCCTGATCGACCGCTTCACGGCTTTTCAGCTCTCCTGCAGCTGCATTGCAATGATCACGATAGCCATCAGCTGGCGACTGGAAGGCAGAAAATTCCCGCGCAAGCAAGGCCTGCTATTGGGTGGCATATTCCTGTTAATTGTGCTGGGGATGATAGTCCTCACACCCAAGCTCACCGCATTGCATGAACTGAAGTATGCCCATGACTTTGACGTACAGGCCACGAAAGCCGAAAGCGAGGCTGCCGAGAAAGCGTTCGGCTCCCTGCACGGCCTCTCTCAAGTGGGCAACCTCGCGGTGCTGCTGGGGCTGGTCGCGCAGTTTATCCTTATGTGGAAAGAAGCAACAAAGGGAAACGGGAGATTCAGCTCCTGAGCATACCCTCGGGATTGACGAGCTCCGCGTCATTCCATAAGCCTTCAAGATCGTATTTCTCACGAGTCTCACGGCTCATCACATGTACGATCACGTCGAAGTAATCGATCACCACCCAGGTGTTATATTGCGCGCCCTCGGGTGGTGGCGAGGTGAGTTGGTGATCCTGCTTTAGGCTATCGACAATCTCATTCCAAATGGCTCGTACGTGCGGCTCGCTGGTGCCAGAGACGATCACAAAATAATCCGTGATGCTAGACACTTCATGAACGTCCAACACCACAATATCTTCTGCTTTTTTGTTGTCGGCATACTCGCGGCAAGCCAAGGCTAATTCCAGTCCGTCCATGTGTTGCTAGTAAAGATGCATCGTTTTCAGCGCTTCTGCAACCCGCGGCAGCGTCAGGTGATCAATTTTTTTACCATTACGAAGGCGCTCTCGGATGTCGCTGGCAGAAATTTCCATTGGTTGCCCGTGCAAAACCCGGCCGCGAAAAGGCTCCGGGAAATCCGCCACTGGTTCGCCAGGCCGGGGCACAACCACAAAAGTAACCAGAGGTGCAAGCGCCTCCGCCTCCCTCCATTCGGGCAGCGTGGGCACGTGGTCGGCACCAATGAGGTAGAACAATTCCGCGCCACTATAGCGATCGGCATACGCACGCGCTGTGTCGATGGTGTACGACACGCCATCACGCTCAATCTCCTGAGTGTCGATTTCACAATTCGTTTGCCCATCAAAAGCCAAGCGCAGCAGTTGCATGCGCGCGTCGGCTGCCGCAGGTTGCTGACCCGGTTTGAAAGGGGATTGAGCGGCGGGGACGATATAAAGGCGGTCGAGGCGTAACTCCTCCAACGCCGCGCGCGCTACCATCACGTGGCCGAGATGCACAGGATCGAATGAACCGCCAAAAAGACCAATGCGTTGTGTCGCCATGCTATGCCTTGGCCGGGGCGGAATCCGGCTGCTGATCAAGTGCGTTTTCCTCCAGCACACCTTTGGCCTTGGGCCAAGCCTTGACGGCCTCAATAATCATCCATACTTCCAGCACCAAAGCGCCGAGGCCTATACTGATGAGCAGCCAGTTGCGATCGGCCCACCAACTGGTCTCGGAGCCGACTGCCTGCACGAAGATTTGGTGCAGCAGTGCCCAAGCTGGCAAGATAAGCATGAAGATCATGGGCACGATCATGAACCACACCGGCAACTTGCGCCGCCACATCCAGAAGGTGATAACCAGAAACGCCAACCCCCCGAGCAATTGATTGGTGGCGCCAAAAAGAGGCCAAAGGATGAGGCCGCCGGTGCCAGCAGTTTTCAGTGACCATTCCAAACCGGGCTTGGACATCGCAGCCATGGCTCCAGCAGTAACCACCGCGATAATGGTGGCCCCATGTTTCGATGCCAACACCGCCCAAATTCCGCCCGACGGCTTTTCGTCACGCACAAATTTGCCAAGAGTCGCGGCCAGTTCCTGGATTACGTAACGCTGTAAACGACAGGCGGTATCCAACGTGGTGGCGGCAAAGGAAGCCACCAGCACTCCCATCAACGCAATAGCCACCCCGCCACTCAGGCCAAGTGACTTCAGGAAATTGGCCGCGCCATCCACAAAAGCTCCAACCTTGGCTCCCAACGCGTTTGAACTATTCCATTTTCGGTAACGCGTGTTCCACGCCGTCTGACCGGTCATCATCACTGCCGCATTTGTGACCGTGCCAGAGTAGTACAGTCCTTGCTCGGCAAACTGATTGCCAGTCTCCGGCCCGAGAACCCCGAGGGTTTCATTCTCTCTCGTCACTCCAAAATGTCCATTGGTCTGCTGTGATACCGACAACAAGGTTTTCCCGTCAGCCAGCCTCACAGTTGCCGGTTCCCCCTCCTCTTTTGGAAAATTTAGCTTGGCCCCCAATCCCAAGCCAGCGCAACAGGCAAGGATCACCAACGTGGCTAAAAACCCTTCGGTCAGCATCGAGCCGTAGCCCACAAGCTGGGCGTCTTTTTCATTCTTGATCTGCTTGCTAGATGTGCCCGAACTGACAAGGCAATGAAAGCCGCTGATGGCGCCACAGGCGATGGTGATAAAAAGAAACGGAAAAATAAATGGCGCCTCCTCCGGGTCAAGATCCCACATTGGCGCAACAAATTCCAGTGACTGCGCCCCAGCACCTGGCACAGGTGCAGGTCCTTGTGTGATAGCTGCAGCCACAAGACCCAGTACGATCAGAGCCAGGGCAGATATGAGCTGCAACGAGTTGATGTAATCGCGCGGTTGCAGGAGTGTCCACACTGGGAGCACTGAAGCCACGTAGGAATACACCAGCAGCACCGCGACCCACACGATAAGTGGCCAGCTGGCCATGGCGGTATTCAAAGCACCCAGCGGGCCTTCATTGCCGTAAATAACCGAGAGATACATGACCGCAAGCGCGATAAGCGAGGGCACCAACAGCCCAACGCCCTTCCGGTGCAGAAGCATACCAATAGCGACAGCAATGGGGATTTGCACCAGACAGGGAAAAATGGCAACGGGATACATGCGGAACACCGAGGCAATAACAAGGCCAAAGATGGCTAACACCACGGTTAGGGCCATGAAGAGAATAAGCAAGAACAGCAATCGCACGCGTTTATTGAGCACTCTGCCGGCGATGTCGCCTACTGTCTGCCCGTTGTTGCGCAGGCTGATGATCATGGCACCAAAATCATGCACAGCTCCAATGAAGATGGAGCCGAAGACTACCCACAGCAATGCGGGTAACCAGCCCCAAATCACGGCAACAGCAGGGCCAACAATAGGCCCAGTGCCGGCAATGGATGTGAAGTGATGGCCGAAGACGATGGACTTTTTGGTGGGCACGTAATCAACACCGTCCTTGAGGCGTTCGCTGGGACAAATGGCATCGGCGGAGAGCCGGAAGATTTTACTGCCCAGCCAGCGACCGTAGGTATGATAGGCCACAATGAAACCGACTCCAGCCAGCAGCGCGATTAAGAGTGTTGCCATCGGGTAGGGCGCGATGAACCGCGCTTCAGCTCGAAAACACTAATGGATGCGCTCTTAAAAATCAACCAAAGGGCGAGCAGGCACTCCTATACTTTTTTGTGAAAAACAGTTGTTAACAGGTGTTAGCAGTGTTAGTAATTAACTTTTGCCGTTGGCAGAGGCCATCAACTAAAAATAAGACCTCGCCCGTGCCAAGGAAAGGTGTGCCCTAAAAGGCCTCTGGAATTGTCGCAGCGAGGTGACAAGGGAACAGATTTATGTCACGACATCGTAGTTTACGTTCTTCGAACAAGCTTGGTGCCAAGCGCAACGTGCTGAAGCGATTCGAGCGTGTAGCGTTGCTCAAGGAGCGCGGCCAGTGGAACGAAGGGGAGCGTGTGACGGGTCTTCGCAAAACGAAGCCCGCCGAATAGCGCCCTGCTATAAATTGTCGATGTTTCGGGTCTTCGCCTGAATGGCAGTCTGTTTCCCGGTTGGACACCGAACAGAGGTTCTGTGCCCCGAGAACAGTTGATGGTGCGCCTGCAAAAATTCTTGGCCCAGGCCGGGATCGCTTCGCGGCGAGCCAGCGAGACGATTATCGGGGAAGGGCGTGTGGAGGTGAATGGCCAAGTGGTCACCCAAATGGGAATCCGTGTGGATGCCCAGAAAGATGCGGTGGCCGTGGATGGCAAACTAATCCAACCGTTAGGCCACCACTATGTGGCGGTGCATAAACCCAAGGGGGTTTTGTGTACCCGGAAAGACGAGCGGAAGCGGCCCATTTTGGGCGATCTTCTGCCGACGGACTGGGATCTCAAGCCGGTTGGGCGATTGGATCGCAATAGTGAAGGATTGATCTTTGCCACAAACGACGGCGAGTTCGCACTGCGGATCACTCATCCGCGGTACAGCGTGCCCAAAGTGTACATGGTGGAGGTGGCTGGTGAAGTGCCCCAACGAGTACTCAGGCAGTTCACCCGAGGCGTGGAACACGAAGGTGAACGACTTCAGGCCTGCAAGGCCACCTTGGTCAGCGCCAACCATAGGCGCAGCTTGGTGGAACTGGAGTTGACCGAAGGAAAAAACCGCGAAGTGCGCCGATTGTTTGCGACACAGAAAATGAAAGTC
>CAZTTU010000036.1:0-22636 GCA_964616045.1 uncultured Verrucomicrobiota bacterium
TAAAGTGGCGTCCCAAACCGATTCACCAGCGATTCAACCCGGACGCCCTCACAATGCAGTCTGTTGCCGATATACCGGAAATCATGCATGCACGGGTTATGCCAAAGCCGAGCATGGAGGGGAAGTCGAAAGCGATGCTATTCTTTACCCTGAGGGGTTGACGCACCAAGGATTAGTTCACGGCGGCGGTAATATTCACGGGGTGAAATTGTTTCCATGACATACAGTTCAACCAACTCGCGTAATTTCCGGGTTTTCTCCAGTTTAGATGCCGAGACTTGTGAAATCTCAGTTTGCTTCCTCGCTTGCTTGGCCCTCTCCAGTGCCTTTTGTTTTTTGTAAACGATTAGCGCTTCAAGTTCAGCGGCATCCTTTAAAGAATTCGGGCTATGTGGTTCAAGAAACGGAATGCCAAGATCTTTATCGGATTGTGTGTTAGTGATCGGGCCAATGGGTGACGCATGTTTGGCGGGTAATTCCATATGCTGGTTGTTTCGTCGAATGGGATCGATATAACTCAAGTTTACTGTCTTAGAGAGCAGCGGCAGATTTTCTGTTTCCCTGATTGCCTTACCGGCACTTTTTTCAGTGATTGCGACTGCTTGACGCAGTGCCTTATCGGCGTAACTTGGGTCCTCCTTACGCAGTTTCCAAATGGCTGCGGCCATCGCGCGTTCCTCTGCCTCGAACCGTTCGCGTATCGAAGTGGCAAGGATTTTCACTTCGGCGATGGCTCGGCGTTTGGCTAGGGCAATTTGTTGCTGGCGCGTGCGCTGATTGGACACAATCAGGCGCAGCGATTTTTTCTTGGCGATATATGCCTTCGAGATTGTATCGTAATCAATATGGGCGAAACGGCGCAGGCGTGAGACATGGCGCAGTGCGGCGCGGCGCTGACGATATTGCAGTCGGCGTTGAACGATGCGTTTGCGTTCGGATTGCTCTATGATTGGGGCGGGGGATGGCGTGTTGACGGTGGCAAAGGGTGGCGCTACTAAGTGTCGCAGGTCGATCTTTTGTCCATCTTGTGCGTTTGTTTGGATTGGGCATACCTCCATCCCTACAAACAACAATAACGTAATGATAAAACGAGAATTCATGTCCCCCCTCCTCCCGAACATGGGTATATTAGGTTTGGCGCCTGAAATCAAGCTGTAAACGGTCGATTTATTCACTGAACAAGCGCTTCCATGGGCCCTTGAAAGGGACTCTCCAAAGAGTGCTCCAGATAATGCTTCGTACTGTCCCGCGGGAAATTTTGAGATGTTGATCGGGCTGGAGAGGGTTGGCGTTGCGTACAAGGCCAAGAGTGCTACTACCCATGAGGGCGGGCCAAGCGGAGGCGAGACGTAGGCGGTAGTGCTCATGTGGAATTTGGAGAGTGTAATGCCAACCGGCGGCTAGATGGTCAGTTGCTTTTTCAAGCCACGGCATGAAAACGGGCTTGAGCCTCGGCCAGTTTTTTGCATCACGGAGGTCTTGGGGTTGTAGGCCAGCCACCGCCAAATCCACAGCAGGCAGATAGCACCGGCCGTTGGCAAGGTCATGCGGTAGGTCGCGAAGGACATTCACCAATTGCAGACCTTGTCCAAAACGGATGGAATTTTGCACGAAATGCTGCTCGTCAATTTTGGTGTTCGCAAAACAATGTGCGCGAGTGAGTCGGGTCCAAAATTCTCCTACACAGCCAGCCACACGGTAGGTATAGTCATCTAGATCCTCACCAGTTTTCAACGCTTTCAATTTGTGCCCATCGCCAAATCTCTCAAGATCCAGTTCCTGGCCGCGTGTGATGGTTTCAAGCACCAGTTGAACTTGTCCGCGATCGGCGCCCTCCATTTTGTCCAACAACCCAATCGCTTCTCCGCTGTGTTGTAGCAAAACCCGCTCAGCTTCGTTGTTCTGATCTCGCGCCAAATGCGTAAAATCCACAGGAGGAGCACCTTCGTCGCGGATGCGTGCACGAAATTGCTGTAGCTTTTGAATACGCTTTTCCGCGGGAACCAGCTGGGTATCAGCGATAGTGTCCGAGATTCGGGCCAGCAGATAGGCAAGAGCAATCTGCGAACGTACCGAAGCAGGCAGCACGCGCAAAGTAAGATAAAATGCGCGCGACACATCGCGTAGAATAGATCCGAGCAGTTCGTCGGTGACTACCATAGTGTTCTAATGGCGCAGAAATTTGTGCCAGTACGCCAGTCTTCGCTTGAGTTCAGCTTTGCTTGGTGCCCCAAGCACAGTGCGGTTTTCCATGGCGGTCTTGAGATCAAGGACTTTCAACGCATCCTTGGTCAGCTTCTTGTCCACTTTTTTTAATTGTGTGGGAGTGAGTTGATCGAGCGGTTTCTTTGTTGCCTCGGCAAGGACGATGAGTTTGCCTACCACATGATGTGCCTTTCGGAATGGCATGCCTTTAAGTACGAGCCAATCCACCAAATCAGTTGCCAGCAGGCTGGGATCATTTACCGCCTTCGCGCAAGCCTTTGCGTTTACTGCGGTATCGCGTAGCATCGTGGCTAGGATCGGCACGGTGGCGCGTACGGTATCCACAGTGTCGAACAGCTGTTCCTTGTCCTCCTGCATGTCGCTGTTGTACGTGAGCGGCAGACCCTTGAGAGTGGTAAGCAGTGAAATGAGATTGCCAATCACCCGGCCGGTCTTGCCACGAGTGAGCTCACAGATGTCCGGGTTTTTTTTCTGCGGCATCAGCGAAGACCCGGTGGTGAAGGCATCACCAATGGTGATGTAACCAAATTCCGAGCTACTCCAAAGCACAAGATCCTCGCACAGGCGCGATTGGTGTACGGCAAGCAATGCGGACACACTGCAGAATTCCACCACAAAATCTCGGTCGGCTACTCCGTCCATGGAGTTTTGCGTTATCATTGGGGTCCCTTGTGCATCGACAAATCCGAGTTCGCGCGCGACGTACTCGCGATCTAGCGGCAATGTGGTGCCGGCGATCGCGCCACTGCCCAGCGGGCAGACATTTACACGCACGAGACAATCAAGTAGCCTTTCGTAATCACGCTCAAACATCTCCACGTACGCGAGAAGATGATGCGCGAGGAAGACTGGCTGCGCACGTTGCAGGTGCGTGTAGCCAGGGATGAGGACCTTCAGATTGTCCTCACCCAGCTCAACCAGCGCAAGCTGTAGGTCATGGATTTCGTTGGCGAGCTCACAAATCTCTTCGCGCAGCCACATGCGCGTGTCGAGCACCACTTGATCGTTGCGTGAACGGCCGGTATGCAGCTTGGCTCCGGCCGGTAGGCGCCGGGTAAGCTCCGCCTCAATATTCATGTGCACATCCTCAAGCTCTGAGCGCCATTTAAATCGGCCCTTGGCAATTTCGCCTCCAATGGTTTCCAACCCGCCTACAATCGCCTCCATCTCGCGTTTCTTGAGCAGACCCACATGATGCAGCATGCGGGCATGGGCGATGGAGCCGGCAATGTCATGATGTGCCAATCGTGTGTCAAACTTCACCGAGTTGGTGAAAGCGTTAGCTTCGGCCGCCGGGCTATCTGTAAACCGTCCACTGCGGGCAGTTATTTGGCTGGATTTTTTCTTCGCCATGGAGAGGGTCCAGCTTGCCGAGAAAATCACGCAAAGTCACGTCGCATTGTTCGGATTTGATTCTAGAGAGTGCCTGCGTGTTGCTTTAGATGTCCTACCAGCGATTCGGCCAGTGGTGTTAATTGGCCGCGCCACAAGGCGCCAATGCCTACATTGGGAAAGTCATTGAGTGGCAACAATTTCACGCCTTCAGGTCGTTTGGTCTGTGGTAGATTCAACGACAGGCCGATGCCAAAGCCGTTGCTCACATAATTGTCAATGAGATCGAACGAATTCATTTCCATCCCATTCGGCCAGTCGATTTTGCGTTTTGCCAATTCTTTCTGAAACGTGCGGCTGATGCCTTCGTTGTTAGGTAGGCTAATTAGGGTTTGCTTGATACGATCTTGTTCAAGTATGGCTGCGGCTGATTTTATTTTGGCTTTGGAAGGCACCACCAGTACCAATGGCAGTTCAAGCAGCTTATCATGTTTCAATTCAGCTGGTGGCTTGGTGTCAAGGACAGTGATGCCAAGGTCGATTTCACCTTCCAACAGCCACTTCTCAATCTCCGGTTGGATACCCACTCGCAGGATTGGACGCAATGTAGGAAAATCGTTTTTGGCGGCGGTCAGCACTTTCGGCAAATGTTCCCGGAAGACGACTCCTGAGGCACCGATGCGAATAGCCTGCATCGTGCCGCCGCGAATCGTCTCGCCTACAGAATTTAAGTTCTCAAAAAAGGGTTGTACAAAGGCAAACAATTCCACACCGGCTGGCGTTAGCTCAAATGGTCTACGCTGAAAAAGCGGCATTCCCAAATCGTTCTCAAGCTGAATCACCTGCGCGCTGATTGCTGGTTGCTGAATGCCATAGGGCATGTTGCGCACAGCACCAGCAATACCCTCATACTTGGCGACGTAAAAAAAAAGCTCAAGGTGATGGATATTCATAGTTGGGGGAACAATTGCGCAAAGATGGTCAGCGTAAAGAGTTAAGTCAATGCGACAAACTGCACATTGAGACCAGATTTAGTGCATTGCACAGTTGCAATGCTCGGAGCATTCCCTCCCCGCGGATTGGTGACTGAGCCAGGGTTTAAATACAAGATGCCGTTGTGGTGCTCATTGCAGGTTATGTGTGTGTGGCCGAAGACAACCACGTCGGGTTGTTCATCTGCTATCGCTTCGCGCACCATTTGCGATGGTGTGGGTAAGTCCACGATATGGTGCACTAAAAATTTCCTACCAACAAAAGTTTGGACGTGCGTTTGCGGAAGCTGGATCACGTAATCCGTATTGCCGAGCACTGCGCTTACGGGTGCAATAGCTTCTAGTTCAGTGATCACATCCATCGGCCCCACATCGCCCGCGTGTAAAATGTGATCCACACCTGCAAAGACATCATGGACTGCATTGGGTAGGTGGCCATGCGTGTCCGAAATGACGCCGATATTCATGCGATAAGACTACTGGTCATAATTCCAGCACCCAAGCTTGATCATAGCGGGGAGAGAAATGTTCCATTAGCAGCGAACGAAAGCCAGCACGTTGGTACATGGCAAGGACTGGTTTCTGTCATCTTGGCTGCTCCTTGAATTGCTCGCCAGCCATTTGAGTGAGGCCCTGCAGAGAAAAATATAATAAATCGATGTTGGTGTTCTCAGCTCTCGGTGCCAAGAAATATCCGGCACCATAATGCGTTTCCAGATCGCTGAGATCGGAGTCTACGTTGCTTGCCGTTCGGAGTCGCAAGCCAGCATGGGTGGCGATTAGATTTGTTAGATGCGGCGCAGAATGATAAGCCACCTGCAAGCAGATGCATCAATGAGCGATTTGTTTGAGGTTTTGCATGAAGGCGATGACCTGCTCGTGATCAACAAACCTGCAGGCCTTGTGTGTCACCCCACCAAGGGGGATGAACTCTCGAGTCTTGCCGGCCGTATTCGGTTATACTTTGGCGCGGATCGGCCTGTGCATTTTATAAATCGGTTGGATCGGGAAACCAGTGGCGTGGTGGTGGTGGGAAAAAGTGATGAGGTCGCGCGTGAATTGCGGTCGATTTGGGAAAAACGCGAGGTGCAGAAAAATTATTGGGCCATTGTGCATGGCCACGTGACTGAACCGGAAGGGCTGATTGATGAACCACTTGGCAAAGACGAATCCAGCGAGGTGGTCGTAAAGAACTGTGTCCGGTCCGACGGGGCAAAGGCGCAAACGCGACTCTCGACTCGATGGAAATTTTCTCGGAACGAAGGCGATTTCACCTGGTTGGAGGTGATGCCAATAACGGGTCGCAAGCATCAGATTCGAATTCATCTTGCGCACATAGGCCATCCGGTTGTGGGAGATAAACTCTATGGTGTGGATGGTTCATGTTACCTAAAGCTCGTGGAGAACGAGTTAGCCGCTGCCGATTGGCAGAAACTCATTTTGCGTTACCAGGCATTGCATTCATATAAGGTGTGTTTTGAATGGCGTGACCAAGAATGGGAATTCATCGCGGAGCCGGCTGATGAGTTTGTGGATTTCATCGTAACTGTGAGTGACAAAGAGGAAATTGAGCATGCTGATTGATTTTTTCCACGCGATTGACTTTTGTTCATAGGTTGATAGCCTCATCCCCCCGGTTGGCCCGTTCGTCTATCGGCTAGGACACAGCCCTCTCAAGGCTGAGAGAGGGGTTCGATTCCCCTACGGGCTACCAGCTCGGGCAAGGAGTTTGAGTTTAGTGTAAAGCATGGCACAGAAATATTTTCAGATTATTTTCAACCCCACGAGCACCGTAGAACTGTCGCACATGCCGAAGGGTTTGCAGTTGCAGATACTGGGAGAGTTCCGTGGATTGCCTGATGAAGTGCGAGTTAGCGGTTATTATGGCAAGCTGGAACACGGGGTGAAGACGCTGCACCGCTATCGTGTGGGCAATTACCGCGTGTATTTCGAGTGCCACGAACTAGGAGTGGTGGTGCATCGTATTTTTTCACGAAACACGCTGAAGGATTTCTTTTTCCGCAACGCAAACATGACAAAGGATGAGGACGAAGCGCTGGCAGAAAATCCGGAATTCTGGAGGATGATCGACGAGGCAGCTACGGCCTCGCGCGACGATTAGTATTTTTGCTTCTCTTCCCCCAACTCGACGTTCCAGTAGGCGACGTCGATAAAGTGCTTCCAGCAATCATGTGTCTTCACGCCGAAACTCACCTGAATGAACGGACGCCATTTGGGCTTGCGTGGCACCTTGATCAGTCGCAATTGAGCTTCTTTTGGAGTGCGATTACCCTTTCGAGTGTTGCACGGGATGCAGGAGCATACGATGTTTTCCCAGGTGGTGGGGCCGCCGCGATCCCGCGGCACCACGTGGTCGAGATTCAAATCGCGCCGATCAAGCGTCTTGCCGCAGTATTGGCAAGTGTTTCTGTCGCGCTCAAAAATATTGTGTCGCGTAAATTTCACCTCCTGTCTCGGGAAACGATCATAGCCCAGCAGTAAAATCACGCGAGGAATTCGCAGGCGAAATGATACCGTGGCAATGGATTCATCATCCGTCTCCAACTCGGAAAAATCCGTCCACTCGCAGAAACTAAACGTGTGAAAGTTGCCGTTGTCATCATTGTAAACCACATGAGCATGATCGGTGAACAGTAATGTAAGAGCACGGCGCACAGAACAGACATTTACTGCCTGCCACAAGCGGTTCAGCACTAAAACTCTCTGCCCAAGGACTGCGCTCATGTTACGTAAGACACACGCACGATAGCAACCCTCCAAACGAGTGTCAACTGGACCCAAGCACAGAAAACATCAGCGTCTAAAAACTTGATTAACACCTCAGTGTGTGGTAATGCTCTGGCATGAGGGGGTGGGGATTTTTTCTGATAGGTTTCTTTTTGCTTTCGGTACACGCTTGGTGTGCGGAATCGCCAAAGGATGTTTATTTTCGAGGCTATGATTATTTCCGGGCTGGTGCAACCAACGAACGTGTTAAGCGGTCAGATGAAGCTATGCAGCATTACTTGAGGGCGCGGGAATGCTTTGTGCAGTTGATTGAAGAGTACCCCACCTATTCTCCGCCGCAGGTGAGTGGCAAATTGAGTGAAGTTGAGGCTAAGCTCCGGCCATTACTCGTTGCCCAGGGCATTGCGCCAGAACTCTATCTCAAGCCACCCCGCAACACAGCTCCGAATGGCGTCGCAAAAGAGTCTCTTGCGTCCAGAATTAAAGCACCAGCACTTACTGCCAAGCCGACCATGCCGCCGCAGGGGTACGAGCAAATCCTCGCGCAAATGCGAGCGGACATGCAGAAGCGCGATCTGGAAAAACACCAAATGGAAGCCCAATACCAAGCCCAGTTGCGGGCAGCCATGGCGGCTCGCCCGAAGGCTCTGGAACCAGGCGAATTGTCCAAGCAAGTGGAAGCCAATGAATCGTTAAAAAAGGATTTCGAGTATCTGAAAATACAAAGCCGCAAAGGTGAAAGCTCATTGTTTAAAGCCGCTCAAGAACTCGACTTGTTGCATAAAGAAAACGCTTCTTTACAGAGGCGCCTAGCTGAGGCTGGCTCGCCGACACAAATGAAACTACTCAGCGAAGAGAATCAATCGCTTCGCATTCAGATTGCCGAACTCCGTCGTGCCATGGAAGGATTGCCCGGTGTGGGTTCGCTGCAGTCACAGCTGACCAAGGAACGCCAGCGGGTGCGGAAGCTTGAGGCGGAGAATGTGAGGCTTCGGGAAATTCTTACTGACCCTAATCGTCCTTGAGCCGCATGCGCGTTACTGGCGGGCAATGGACAAACCGCAGGATTATCGTACCACCCGGCATGGGAGTGCGGCCTACGCCTGATAAGGTTCGCCAAGCCATCTTCAACAGCCTCGGGTGTTGGATTGTCGATCGCACCGTTCTAGAGCTCTTTGCCGGAAGCGGTGCACTCAGTTTGGAATGCCTCAGTCGCGGTGCCGCCTCCGCAATGTGCGTGGAAAAAAGCGCGAAGCATGCTGATTTCATCAGGCGCAATGCGCGTGATTTAAATACTCCAGTGAGCGTATGTGTTCAGGATGCAATGGAGTCGGTGAAGCAGTTGGTGGCGTCCGGTTGCAGTTTTGATTTTATTTTGGCTGATCCGCCTTATGGTGAGAAGAGCTCACCGGGTAAGCACTCCGAAAGTTGGACACAGCAATTACTGGATAATGTGGTGTTGCCAACAATTCTAGTTAAGAGTGGGCTCCTGCTCGTTGGCCACGCCAAGCGTGATAGGGTTGAATTGCCCGCACACTGGCACGAGCGCAAGACACTGAAGCACGGCGATACGTGGATCAGGATTTTGGAGCATTCACCAGGCGCGTAAGCGCACCGACCGTAGTGATCATCGGGTAGAGCTTCTCGAAATACCACAACTTGGCAAAATAGAAACCGATGGGCGATGGTTCCAACCACGTTCCCTGTTCCACTTGTTCCACCAGCCACAGCACACCACGTTTGCGGGATTGTTCCAGTTTCGCTTGGGTTTCTGGATCTTTCTCACGTACTACCGCAAGAGCTTCCAGTGCCAGGGCGGTCTCCTCAATGGACGGTTTGCCATCCTTGTAACCGCTCCACGCACCGTCCACGCGTTGCATTTCCAGCAGCGCATTTTTTGCCCGAGTCACGCGCAGACCACCACCGGGCAAGATCTTTTGTCGGGGTTCATTCATTGCGAGCAACACCTTGGCCGTGCCATAGGTCCAGTTGATTTCATTGGGCGCGTGCTGGTTGCCAAACCACAACGGGGCCCAGCCGTCCATGCCGGCTCCTTCACTTTTGGCGAGGTAGCGTGCTGCTTGGAATAGCCCATTGTCAAAGCGCTCCTGTAATTCCGGTAATTCATCGTACCAAGCGATCCATGCTCGGATAGCGTGCGCGGTGAGATCCGGGCTCGAGCGGTCGAAGGGTAGATTGCTCCAACCTCGGCAGAAGGTAGGGATGCCTCCATCACGGTTTTGCAGGTCCAGTAGCCACGTGCAGGCATGACTTGCGGTT
The DNA here is from genome assembly GCA_964616045.1 of uncultured Verrucomicrobiota bacterium. Classification (GTDB taxonomy): domain Bacteria; phylum Verrucomicrobiota; class Verrucomicrobiia; order Limisphaerales; family UBA1100; genus UBA1100. The sequence continues at coordinate 9,579 of CAZTTU010000036.1, forward strand.
TTACGCGTGGCATCAGTGATCTTGCCGAGAGACTTTAGCGCGAGCAACGCACCGGGTGTGTCGTCGGCATCGGGCACACCACCGGGCAGATTGGTCCAAGCCCACCCGCCGGGGGGAGCATTGGTGTATGGATGGACCTTGAGATATTGTTGATCGATTAACCAGTCTCGCAAAGAGTTGCGCTCGATTTCGCTCAGCAATCTACTCACATCTTCTCCGAGGGCATTGATGGAAAGTGTGGTGACCCATGTGGTTAGATTTGTATCAATCGGCCAACTACCATCATCTCGGGCCGAATTTAACAGAAACTCTATTCCTTTTTTCACCACAGGATGGTCAGCAAGCCCGCTGCTGGCTAGGCTCATAGTCACGAAGCTGGTGAGTGGCGTGGCCTCAAGGAACCCGCCATTGGATGGTTGGATGTTTTTGAGAACCCCCAAGGTCTTTTTGCGTGATGCGTTACGAAGAATACGTGTAATTGGATTCCACGTAGGCAGATGATGGTGGCGGCATTGCCCGATGGCAATCAGGGCAGGGAGTGCGTAACTCACCATCGGTAGTCGCAAAGTGGCAAACCATTTCTGTGGCAACGCGGCAAGCTCGAAGGGCAGCGGCAGCACATCGGCCCAGCCCACTTTCCCGGCCAATGCGCAATGTGTCAGGATGGGAACAGAAAAGGTGCGATCCTTGCCGTAACGCCGGATAATGGCGGGTGCCAGCAGATCAGGCTCCGTGCCACCAGCAACCTGAGTGAGCCACGCTTTGGCGGCATTAACAGTTGATCGATGTTTTTCCTCTGCTTTTGAAACAGTACTGAAAGCTGCCCAACAAAGTGTAGTGGTGGAAATATTGCTGATGCTCTTGATGGAATCACCCCAACCACCATCTTCGTTGGCGTTGGCAGCGAGCCATTCGAGACCACTTTCAATGTGGTGGTGGTGTTTGGCGCTAGTTTCTCGCTGGACAATTTGTAGTGCCACCACAGCGGTGGCGGTGGCGAGGGCACTACTGGACAGTTCGCCGGTCCAATGCCCCTGCTCGTTGCGAGCGGCAAGCAACGCCTCGCGCGCGGTTTGTAATGCGGCTTCAAGTCTAGCAGGGTTGGTGGTCACAAGTCTTCCGAAGATGGTTTACGCTTTTCCCGAAAGAAAGTCTGAAGCAGGCTGGAGCAATCAGCCTCCATGATGCCGGGGGTTATCTCACACTGATGATTGAGGGTGGGAAACTGGAGTAAATTCATTGCGCCTCCGCCAGCGCCTCCCTTGGGATCGGCTGCACCGTACACCACTCTAGCGAGTCGGCAGTGTACGATCGCCCCGGCGCACATCGGGCAGGGTTCCTTGGTGGAGTAAAGTGTGCAGTCGGTTAGGCGCCAATCTCCTGCCGCAGCCTCGGCGGCGGTGAGGGCGAGCATTTCGGCGTGCGCAGTGGCATCATTCAGCATCTCCACCTGATTCCAAGCGCGTGCAATAACGCTGCCATTGCGTACGACCAAGGCGCCCACGGGCACTTCATCAGCCTCATGGGCTTTCACTGCCTGTCGAATGGCTTCACGCATAAAATATTCGTCGCTCTGCAAATCAATGATGGGCTCATCGTTCATGTGATGGGGTTGGATTGCTCCAAAGTCCACTCGTCTGGAGCCCCTTTTGTACAATGACAATACGCGGCAAAAAAGCCTCCACGATGCTTCCAGAAGAGTGGCCAGATTTGCTCGCGATCGGTATCGGGTAATGGAAGTGCTCCAAGTTCTTCCTTGGTGGCAAATCGGAAGGGGCCTTCCTCATGGTCGGGAGGCAATTCAGTGAGACGGAGGCTTACTTCAAAAAGAAACATCAGCCAATGCGCGTTGCCCTGGTAACCATGTTCACTGATGATGCCGGTGAGGTGAAGCTCATCGAGAGATAGTTCAAGTCCTGTTTCCTCTCGAAACTCGCGGATGGCACAGGTGTGTGGGCTTTCGCCGGCATCGGTATGGAGTTTACCGCCAGGTGGGCTAAAACAGCCGCGATTAGGCTGATGGTTGCGCTCAATCAGCAGCACCCGGCCATCCTCGTGAAAGGCGTAAAGTAACGTCGCAATGCGATAAGGCAGAGGCATGATGGGCAGTGAAACAGTGTAATTAAGCTAATGCTAGATTTTTTGGCCAGATTTAACCCGCTCGTTGCGCGGAGGAAGATTGCGAGCAATGCAAAACAAGTTTTCTTGGACTGAAGGGCTTGGCCTCATAGTCATCTGCGCCCAATTCTAATTTCGCCACCCGTTCTACTCTGTTTTCACGAGTGTTTGTACAATCATCAATTGATGATAGGGATGTGTTAATCTGTCAGAATAAAGTCCACTAGATTGTAACAAAAATTTTATTATAGTTTTAAATAATTGAATATAGATGGGAGGAGTCGGGTCGCATAAGTATAAGGGAATTGCGTTTATTTTTAGGCTTGGTATAATTTTGCACCGATTTTGATCAACGTTATCAGAACATCTATAGTGAAGCTACAGAAGGCATGGATGCCTTTGGCTGTGCTGTGCTTTGGCATGAACTGGAGCGGTGTCCAGTTGACCGTTTGGACAGCAATGACCGTTGATAACGCCCGTAAAATGTCCTTCAAAGAGGCCTTCAAGCACGCCTTGAATGGGGAGAAGGTTATTTATTCTGAAGAAGACTCCTGCATCTGTATTCCCTGCCGGTTCGTTAAATGGAAGCATGAGGAGGAAAATCAGCTGCCCGATGAATTACCTGTGGGTCAATATTCACTGGAGGGTGTGGCAGGAAAAATACATCGCCATCTTTCGCCCGGATATATCAGTTCTAACCTGTTGAGCGACTTGAATCATCGACTGACTCCGATTAACTCGCCTCCTCTTTCCCCGCCACCACGGCCCTTCGTTTAATTATCTTCCTCCACTGTAAGCGCGACGGGGATCCTTTGCGCGTACCTGTATGACACCAGTCATTGGCTTTGTGTCCCTTTAAAGACAAATTAAACCAAAATAATATAAACTTAGGGTAAATTAAGATGAAAATTAAGAAGCACAAAAAGGCGGCCTTCACTTTGATTGAGCTATTGGTCGTCATTGCCATTATTGGTATTTTGGCAGCCATGCTGTTGCCGGTCTTGGCCAAGGCCAAGAACAAGGCCAACCGGATGAAGTGTGGTAATAACCTTGGCCAAATTCATAAGGCCTATGCCTCCTACGCTTCGGAATTTGAGGGAGCTACACCGCATTTCGATTCGCAATTCGCTCCGATTTGGGGTACCAGTGATCACAATCGGCGCGCAAATGCCGTGGGTTACCGCACTTGGACCGATCCAATTCGTGGTGATCGCTGGTTGAATGCCTATACCATTCGTCAGTCGCTTCAGAGTTACGCTACCTTAGGCTCTCCGCTGGACCAGAAGGTAGTTGCCCGGCAACGCCGTAAGAGGGAGAAAACCTTTGACGAGTATAAGGGCCGGACCAACCTATGGCACTCCCGTAACCTGCAAAGCTATTCGATAGCCATGCAGGGTGATTTGGATGTGCAGGATACGGTCTTGGCAATGACACGAAATGTGCAGGGCCACAATGAGGATTGGGCGGAGTATTTCGAGGAATATGGCGGATACGCAGCAGACAAGGCTCGCTGGTTGTATCCACACTATCCGGTGAAATATGAATGGCACACCTATCGTGCACATCTTTGTCCATTGGAAGAACATGAACACGAAGAGGAAGAGCACGAAGAGGAGGGGAATTCATTCTATGGTCCGGGTAGTGCGCAGTATAGCATGACTGGATTTAGTGCGGATCAGGGCAATTGGGTGACCGGTGGGGGAGCTGTTGCTCAAGGTTCAACCAGTGAATTTACTGACCAGCTGGAGCGTGCCAACGATGTGTTTAGTGAAGGATCAGCCGTTACCACGATGCCGAGTCTGGTTATTCTTCGTCCTTACCAGTAAGAGGCAAGCCAATGAAAAAGCTCATGCCTAAGCTCTCAATAATCATATTTGCTTTTGGTTTGGTGTCATTTATTGGTTGTGGAGAGGTCAAAGACGATCCAAACATTGCCAAGAAGGAGTCAAAGGAAGGTAAAAACGAAGAAGAGGGTGAAAATGAAGATGGCCGCAATGTCACTGGTGATACGATTAAGGTCAAGCTCAGGTCCGAAGAAGACGATGGGGAGTTTGATGATGAGTGAAAACTCTCAAGATCTTATGCCGCGCACCGAAAGGTGGCGGTTTTTTGTGTTTCATGTTCGAGGTGGATAATGAACTAAACGGCAATCCGCCAAAATAGGCGGGTTTCCCAGAAATTTCAGAACATAATCTTAATGGTTTAGGGATCCCTGAGTGTGCGGTTTTTGTTGTGAATAAATATTTGTTGGGTTTCTAACGAAACTCTCTAAAGAACGCCTCCGACGTTTGGAACGCAGCCCAGGTGGAACCCCTAATGACTGATCCAGAGAGACATCCTTCAGGCCGAGCAGCCTGCATTCGCTGATAGTCTCACTTTACCGTTACCCCTTTTTTATTTCTCCATGAAAAACGAGAAACTTCTGGCCCTGCTTAAAATCCTCGGTGTCATCGCGTGCCTATATTTTTTCCTGATTGGGATCGGGGGTATGGGCGCGGCCTTCAAGGATGAATTTAAGGATGATGCTGCGAACCTGCTCGAGGCGACACGCTCACCGATTGTGGGGCTTTTCATCGGCATTCTTGCTACCACCATCGTGCAAAGCTCTTCCACAACCACCAGCCTGATCGTAGCCCTCGTGGCTGCGGGAGCTGTGGATGTGGGAGGCGCCATATTTATGGTGATGGGAGCCAATGTGGGGACGACTGTAACGGCCAAGATTGTATCGCTAGGGCATATTACGCGTAAGGCGGAGTTTCGCAGAGCCTTTGCGGCTTCGTCGGTGCACGATACATTTAATCTCATTACGGTGGGCATCATGCTGCCTCTGGAATACTCATTCCAAATTATAGAAAGAATGGCTGGCTATATGGGCAGTGCCTTTGTGCATGTGACCGGTGTGACCGAGCCGGGGAATCCGATTAAAGAAGTAACCAAACCGGTCATCCAGCTGATGAAGGATGCGTTGGGTAGCGATTTTTGGTTACTTATTATTTCGGTGATTCTCACGTTCATCATGCTCTATGGCATAGTAAAGTTGCTGCAAAGTTTGGTGCTGAAGAAACTGGAGTCGTTTTTTGATTCCTATCTTTTTCGTAATGCTGCTGTTGCTTTCGCAGTGGGGCTCATCCTCACCGTGATGGTACAGAGTAGTTCCATCACCACCAGCCTCATCGTGCCTCTAGCTGGCGCAGGCGTGCTGCGGCTGCAGCAAATTTTCCCCTTCACCATTGGTGCCAATATCGGCACCACCATCACGGGATTGTTGGCGGCTTTGGCTGCTGCTAGCGCGGTGACGGTGACCGGGGAGGATCTTAATTCGCTTGATCCGGCGAAAGCGGACTTGGCGCGCCAATTGAAAGCGAACGTGGTGGCGGGAGCTACGGTGGCATTTGCCCATCTGTTGTTCAATTGTGCCGGTGCGATTATTTTTCTTCCTTTTAAGCCGGTTCGTGAACTCCCGGTGAAATTCGCTGAATGGTTGGCGGAAATTTGCCTGCGTAACCGAGTGATTCCTGTCGTGTTTATTATTGTGGTCTTTTACCTTATCCCGCTTGCCGTGGCTTGGAATACGGTGGCGGACGCTTTCGGAGACACCGACTCCGGGCCAAAACAGGAGGAATCGGCCGTTTCCCCGTCTGAGGCTGGAGGCCAGAATGGTGCCGCCCCACCACCGAAAGAATAAAATCGCTTTAAACTCTAATCAGTTCAGTGAAGAATCAACTCAATAGCACGAATTATGTGGAAGAATATCATCGGCGTCTTTAAGAAGGACAATCTCTACCAGCAGGCTTTTGATGAGGCGTGTGAGATGATGGAGACCAATGGCAAGATGTACGCTGCATCAGTCGAATCTCTGCGGCAATTGGATACCGCAGAGATCAGGATCGACATCTATGCCTTGGACAAGGAGATCAACAAGGCTGAGCGTGATGTGCGCAAGAAGGTAATGAAGCACCTGATGCTTTCAGGAGATGCACAGCTTACCTCCGGGTTGGCACTGGTCAGTGTCGTGATCGATATTGAGCGTATCGGAGATTACACCAAGAATATTTTTGACTTGGCCCGAAGACATCCCAAGCGCTTGGCAGCCGGCAGCCTCGAGGCTCAACTCAAGGCTCTGGAAGAACACACCTCAAAAGTGTTCCATGACACCATTGAGGCCTTCAAGAACAGTGATGAAGACTTGGCCCGGAAGGTGATGGATGATTACAAGGAGGATATTTCAGCAGATAGCGAAAAAATGACCGATGACATCATCGGGGGTACAGTGAGCGACCTTGAGTCGCCAGAGGCGGCGGCTGTGGTGCTATACGCGCGCTTTCTCAAGCGAATTGGGAGTCACTCGCGTAACATTGCCACCAGCATTGTTAATCCTTTCCACCGTATTGGCTACAATGAAAAAACTGATAAAAGTTTGGAAACAGATATTATCCCTCCGCCAGAATAGTTTGCATAACATAAGAATCTAAGCACTTGGGGGTGGGGATATTACAGCTTAAGAGCAAGTTGCAAGCCATGGCAGTATTGGCCGAAGATATGGTCGATCGTTCCGTGAAGGCTCTTCTGGAAGGTGATGCGGCGATGGCGCACCAAGTCTGTGAGGATGATGACCAGCTTGACCGCATGGAGGCAGAGGTGGACGAGTTGGCAATGCAAATTCTGGCAGTCGGTCCTGAGTTGGTCGATTTACGCGCTATTACCATCAGTGTGAAGATTTCCAACGACCTCGAGCGCATTGGTGATGAGGCCAGCACCATTGCCAAGAGCGTTATCCATTTGCATCATCACAACCGGAAGGCTCCGTTCCAAAAGGAAATCGTGGCCATGGGCGAAAAGGCCTGCCTCCTTCTGCGCGAGGCGATTCAGGCATATGCCGAGAACGATACAGGCAAGGCGCGCCAGCTCATTACGCAGGATGACCAGATGGATTCCCTTAACAAATTCTATCAGGAAGAGCTAGTGGGTATGATGCGAAGTGATCCAGAGGCCATCTCCTTTTATTTGGACCTGGGTGTGATTGTGAAGCGCCTGGAGCGAGTGGCAGATCACGCAATTAATGTAGCCGAGGACGTTCTTTTCATTGATAAGGCTACTGATACCTCGCAGATCTGATTCAAGGCAATTTCCGTTAATACCGTAGCATTGGCATCATTTGTCCCTAATATGGCGGTGTTGGTTCTGAAGCGGGCTTTTTTGTATGTATGAATGACAAGATTGGCAGTAATTGAGGATGACCGATTTACGTATAAAGTATGGTTCAGGATATACAAAAATCCAAAAATTCGAACTGACACGATGAAACACAAAATGACAAAAGCTATGGGTTCGTGTGTTTTGGCTTCCATGATTTTGATGGGGACAGCTGAGGCTCAATCCAGTGAAGCCCTATTGAAGACACTCGTGAAGAAGGGTGTGATCACTGAGGCAGAGGCTGATGAGCTACGCAAGGAAACCACGCAGAGTTCCAAGGTAGCGGTGCGCGACTGGGTAGAGCGTATCAGCTTCAAGGGGGATTTGCGCTTTCGTTTTGAGACTTTCAATAATGCGGGTGCTGGCAACACCAAGCCCGCCCGGGAGCGGTTTCGCTATCGTTTCCGGTATGGTGTGACCACCACCCTCAATGACGACTGGAAGGTTGGCTTTCGTCTGGCTTCCGGGGGCACAGGCAACTCGGTCTCCACCAACGAAACCATGGATGACGATGGCGGAAACGACGATTTAAATATCGATCAAGCCTACGCTGCTTGGACTCCAAGCGACGATATGAAGATGACTTTTGGCAAGATGCCAAACCCGTTGCGATTGGATGATGCGGTGTGGGATTCAGACTACACTCCTGAGGGGGTGGCCTTCAACTACGCGTACGAATTGTCCCAAAACCATAAGGTCGGAGTGGCCTTGGGCGGCATTTTTGTGGATGAAAGCAGCACCAACTCGTCCGACGCCTATGCCGGGCTGGCGCAGGTCACACTGGATTCGGCCCTGACTTCCAAGCTTTCCAGCTACCTTGGCGTTGCTGCTTACAACCTGTTCAACAAGGAGGCGGCCCTGGAGGGTGGTGTAAGTGGAAATAAGGGCAACACTGGCGGTAATGCGCCAACGAACAATATAAACCCCTTCATCGTTGATGGAGCCTTGATCTACAAGCTGGATAGCTTTCCCATGTACACGGGAGCATTCCCCATCTCGGTCGGGGGCACCTACATCAATAATCCCGGCGCCGACGATAAAGAGGAGGGGTATTTGATGACAGTCAAGTTCGGCAAGGCCAAGAAAGTGGGTACCTGGGAAGTGGGTTACCAATTCCGAGAACTGCAGGCTGACTCATTGTACGATAACTGGGTGGCAGACGACTACGGCGCCTATGGTGTTGGCGGGAATAGCAACTCGTACAGTGGCGGCACCGATGTTCGAGGACACGCGGTGCACATTAAGTATCAGTTGACCGACAGCATGCAATGTGCCGCCCGGGTGATGCGCACCGAGGCCATCACCACCGATTCCCATGGGACCATCCGTGGTCAGTTCGATCTGATCTGGTCCTTTTAGAGATCAGTGTTAGTCGAAATAGATTCGCAAGGCTGCGCGCGGTCCGGCGTTTTTTGTCGGCTGCGCATGCCGGGCGATGCTCCTTCCCGATAGGTGCTCAGGGATTTGATCCTCTATGATGTGGCCTGATAGTATCTGCACAAAGTGAAAGTGTTAAACACAGGTCCTACACGGTCCTTTTCATTTATCCGTAGAATCCCAAATCAGTCTACTACAGCAAAGGAAGCTGCCGTTGGCATGTTCCTCAATCCTAGCTCGGCGTAATATTTCACCAATGCGTCGTCTGCCTGTTTCAGTTTTCAGCGTTCTTGTAGAACACCTGTTCGGGTGTGCTGAAATAAGTTCACCTTGAAAAACAATGATAGGGTTGGTAACGAGGTCAAAAAGTACTGAGACGATGAAAACCAAAATGACAAAAGCTCTGGGTTTGTGTTTTTTGGCAGGCATGATCGCCGCTGGTACGGTCGGTGCTCAGTCTCATGAAGCATTATTGAAAACGCTTGTGAAAAAGGGCGTAATTACCGAGGCCGAGGCCGAGGCCCTTCGCAAAGAAGTTACTCAGAATTCAGGGGGAGCGGTGCCTGAATGGGTGCAATCCATCAGCTTCAAGGGCGATTTGCGACTGCGCTATGAGCAGGCGCACAAGTCGATTGATGGAGGGAATCCTGCCCGGAACCGTTTTCGTTATCGCTTCCGCTATGGCGCTACTGCCGATCTGAAAAACAGTTTCAAGGTGGGCTTTCGTTTCGCGTCTGGTAGCACGAGCAACCCTATATCCACCAATACAACGATGGATGACAATGGCCAGAATGACACTCTTGCCATTGATCAGGCTTATGCCAGTTGGTCGGATGAGGGGTTTACGGTGTATGGTGGCAAGATGCCAAATCACAGCAAGACCGGCTGGTTTCTGGATAACGCCATAATTGATACCGACTACACCCCTGAAGGCGCCGAGTTGCATTATGTGTGGGATGTCGGCGGTAAATCCACCTTGGGTCTGAATTACGGTCTTTGGGTAATTGATGAGATCGAAACCTCTTCGCGTGATGCCTACCTAAATATTGCTCAGGCAGTATTCGCCACCCAATTGACCGGTGACACCGAGGTAAAGCTGGGATTGGGAACCTACTCGGTGTCTGGTTTTGCCCTGCGCAATGACGGGAGTGTGGGTACTGGAAACACCATCGGACAGGGGTTTACACCGATTATGTTGGATGCCGCTCTCTCGTTTAAAACCAGTTTCGCACCAGTGAAGCTGTTCGGCACTTGGCTGGAGAACCAACAGGCAGAAGCCAATGACAACGCTTGGCGGGCCGGTCTCAAGCTGGGCAGTGCCAAGAAGGCGGGTCAATGGGAACTGAGCTATGAATACCGGGTAATGGAGGCAGATTCGACCTACGATCAATTATCGGAATCCGATTTTGGCGCCATCAAAGGCAGTGATTATAAAGGTGGCACAAATATCAAGGGCCACATTATCAAGGCCAGATATAACATTTATGATAATTGGCAGGCTGGCCTGAGTCTCTACAACACTGAGCCAGAAAGCGGCTCCGGAGATTCCAACAACTGTATCCAGCTGGACTTCGTCTGGAAATTCTAATGGTCCGAATCCGTGCCTACTTGCCCACGCAGTAGAGGGTGCCATTGGTGCGGATGAAGAGCTGCTTGCCTGCCACGGCGATGCTCGCGCGGGTTTGGTCATCACCCTTCCCGCCCATCATCGTGCGATTCAGCAGCTTGCCGGATTTTGCATCAACCACGAACACTTCGCCGGCGTGGCTTTGCAGGTAGATCTTGCCATCAGCGCCCGTGGGTGAAGTGCGCACGAGTGAGCGGCTTTGCAGGTCAGTCTGCCAAAGCGCCTTGCCGTCAGCCGGGTTCACACAGGAAAGCTTCTTGTCACGGCCTTCGCCGTACATCACGTAAAATTTTCCCTGATAGAAGAGCGGGGTGCAGACGTCACTGGTGACGCCATCGGTGCGACCGGCGCTTTTCCATGCCAGTTCACCTGCGCCCTTGGCGCCGGCTTTCACCGCGCATACCGGACCGCCTTTGGGGGCACAGGCCAGCACAACACCTCCACCGACTGCCGGTGAGGGCACCAGTCGCCAGTGGCCAATGCGGGAGGGGTTCCATGTGCCCCAGCGCCACAGTTCCCTGCCATTCTTCGGATCGTGTCCGGTCAGGCAGTCGCCGCCCACGATCACCAACTCCTCGCGGCCCTTGTAGGTGTAGGGCAGTGGCGTGCTAAATGCCTCAAGGCTTTCAGCCTTGGCCTTTGCCGGCCGGACATGTTTCCACAGTTGCTTGCCGGTCTTGGGGTTTAGCGCGAGCAGATAGCTTTCGTTGCCATTGTCTTTGCCGTGGCCACGCACTCCTGTATCGCGCTGAAGGATTTGCATGTAAAGAACACCATCGTGCAGTAGCGGGCTGGAGCTGAAGGTCCACTGAAAAGCGAAGCCATTGGAATCGCCCTGGATTTTTTTGCTCCAAAGTTTTTTACCATCTAGATCAAAAACCGCGAGATCGCCATTGCCGTAAAAGAACGCGACCACTTCGCCGTCGCACGCGGGGGAGGGCGAGGCATAGTTGCTTCGGTTGTCACGTTGAAAACCGGCTCCCGCCACGCTTCGCCAGAGTTCCTTGCCGGAGCGGCGATCAAGGCAGAGGGCGAGCAGTTCCTCGGCTTTGGGATCGGTGGATGACACGAAAACCTTGTTGCCCACAATGATCGGTGTGCCGGCGCTGGGCCCGGGCATCGCGACCTTCCAGGCGATGTTGTCGGTCTTGGAAAACTTTTCCGGCAGGCCCACTTCGCTGGTGGATCCATTATGGTTCGGGCCTCGCCAGTTGTTCCAGTCGGCGGCACCCGCCGTCACGGCCAAAATCATGCTTAGGGAAACAATCGTTCGAATAGTTGTCTTGGTCATAATTTAATCTGAGTTAAGTTATTTGAAGTGGCAAATGTGTTACTGTTTCACAACCCATTTGGCAAATTGGGTGTAGGCCTTTTGAGCCGTGGCGGTCCATCGAGTTTTTTGCTCCTTGGAAACCTGCGGGGGGTAGCTTTCCAGCGCGGGAGCCTGGCTGGGGGCAATGTGGAAACGGTAGTTGAGTTTTTGTGTTTCACCCTTCTTCAAGTCCTTCTTAAAGAAGAAGCCGAATCGGCCGTAATCGCGCCAGGAAAGTTCCTCCACCGGCTGGTTGGGCGCATTGAACTGAGTGGCGCTGTACCAGTTTTTGCCGATGGGAAACTGCAGGCGATTCCACTTCCACTCCTTGCTAAGAATCTTGCCGTTACCGGCCTTTTTGCCCTCGGGCTCCCACAGGTAGCTGGTGAACTTCGTCCATTTCGAGGCCACCTCGGTATGGGCGCGGAAATGGCAACCGGCATGCTGCAAATCGCCGCCCAGAGTCAGGTCACGGGCAGCGGTCAGCTCGGTATGGAAATCCACCTGGGTGCGGCCCGCATCATTCTGGGAGATGACGAGTGTGCGGGTTTCAGAGATAAGCAGGTCATCACTCTTACCTACTGTACCGGTGCGCCACTCGATATCAGCCACGATGGTGACCCCGCTCTCAGTTGCCTTGGTGCTTTTAATCTTTTTAACGCGCATGATCTCGCCCTTGTGGATGTGCCACAGGTCAAACTGGCCGCCTGAAATAATGCGCCAACCGATGTAAATGCCGCGGTGGTGCGGGTAACGGCCTGTGTCCTTGCCATCGGGCCCCACGCCGGGGTTGGTCAAAAGCTCGCCCTCCTTGCCGTACACGTGCAAAAACGGTTTCTTCTGGCCTTTACCAAAGACGAAGTGGGCAACGGGTTTATCGCGAAATTTAATGGCCAAACCTTCCCCGGGAGCCTTGGGGTTGGGTGCGGGTTTAACCGCCCAGTCAGCCTGGATATTGAGGGCAAGCAGTAGTGAAAAAATAAAGGGATATTTCATGGTAAAACGTGGTGAGCTGATGATGCCTGTCGCGGCAGCGGGGTCAAGCCTTTGAATGGCACGTTTGCTGGGGCAGTAAAGAGAAGATGGACGGGCACTACGCGATGCCCGTAAAATGACGGTGTGAAAGCCATGATGATCAGCGTTGCACTCGTCTTGGCGATGGGCTGCGGGAAGAAGGGGGCACCGACTCCTCAAGGGCAGGCAGCCCCTTCACAACCTGCTCTTCCAGATTCGACAAAGAAAACTCCACAGCCCAAGCCGAAACCTCCTCCGATTAAACCCGACAACGTCCTATGGGAATTTGAAACGGGAGGTGTTGTGTACTCCTCCCCCGCCATCGGATCAGATGGCACGGTTTACGTCGGGTCATTGGACAACAAGCTCTATGCCATCAATGGCAAGAGCGGGGACAAGCTATGGGAATTTAAAACG
>CAZTTU010000037.1:0-5344 GCA_964616045.1 uncultured Verrucomicrobiota bacterium
TCAGTGCCGCCACCATCTTCGGCAATTCATCGGGCACCTGCTCGGGCGTGATCTGCCCTCCGGGCCGAATGGTGCCCTCGATGCCATCGAAGCCCAATTCAGCAATCACATCGGCCAGATCATCGTAGCTTAACATCTGCAATGGCTTGGTAAAAACGCTCAGCGTATTGCGCTTCTTGGGCTTGGCCAATGCCGATTTCGGTGCGCCCGCCAATGCCGCGCATGCGGCACCCGTGGCGATAAACTTCCTGCGGTTCATTGAGTGGAGTTTGCCGAAACCCTTTAGTTGCGGCAATCGTTAAACAATGTGTTTCTACTAGGAATTATTGCATAAAGTTTTTCCAACTGCAGTTACCACCTCTTTAGGAGTAATCTCCCTGAGGCAACGGGTATCAATTGGACATTTGCGCAAAAAACAGGGTGAGCAGGGTGCGCGGGTGCGTAGTAGTTGGTGAGATGAATCAGGATCGTTCGGCAGGCCGGGGCCGGTTAAGTCTGGGCTGGTGCTTCCGAAGGGAGCAATTACCGGTGTGCCGACTGCTGCGGCAACGTGCATGGGGCCGGAATCGTTGGAGAGTACCACTTCGCAGGTGGCCAAGGCGTCGACTAGCTCGGACAGGGTTGTCTGCCCGGCCAAGTTGGTGTGATGGTCCTTTGGCAGGGATTCAGCAATTTTCTCGGCGGTTTCCATATCGTTCGGGCCACCGAAGAGCAATATGTGGGCTTGGCGTTTCGCAATAAGTTCGTTGGCTGATTTAATGAAGTGATCGGTTGGCCAGCACTTGGCCGGACCGTACTCAGCACCGGCAATCAGGCCGATGTAGGGATGGGGTTTTTGAGGGTCGGCAAACGTGGGAGCCACCTCGCTACGCAGCAGGCGGGGTGCGGTGGGCTCGTTGCTGGCTCCGAGGTGTTTGGCCAAATGCAAGTACTGGTGGATATGATGAGCACTGGCGGGAAAGATTTGCGGCTGGAGTTGATTGGCGAGCCGGTACTCAATATCCAGCGGCAGGCGTTTCTGCATGGGGATGGCTGCCGGCCGCGGCGCAATGACATCAGTGAGCAGTTTGCTGCGCCAGTTGCCGGAATAACCGATGCGTCGCGGGATGCCGGCTTTCCAACACTCCAACGCCGTTCGAAATGAATTGGGCAAAATGAGGGCACTGTCGAACTTTTTACTCTTTAGTCGGTTGCCCACAGTGAAGGGCGGCTCGCCCTTGCTGAAGGTTAGGATGTTATCAAAATGTGTGGTGTTTTTCCAAAGGTCCGAAAGCTTCTCGTGTGTGAGCAGTGTGAGCTGTGCATTCGGATGTGCTTCTCGTAGGTTTCCGATGGCGGGCAGGGTCATGATGGCGTCGCCTAACCAGTTGACGCCGCGAATGAGGATGTTTTCGGATGCGCTCATTGAGCCTCGACTTTAGAGCTGGATTTCCATCGGTTGTGTACCCAGAACCAGTTGGAGGGGTCGCGTCGGATGTAATTCTCGTGAGCAGCAATAATATCAAGAGTGATGTCCTTAGTGCTGCGTCGTATTCCGTTTTTATGGATTGGGATTTCATTGCCAAGCTCTATTGTCCATCGACCCAGTTTGGTTCGAAAACAAGCTGTAGGGAACAGGCGGCAATTATATCGCTTGGCCATCACGGCCGGGGCGGGGCTGACCGAGGCCTCTCGCCCGAACACTGGCAATCGTAATCCACCTGTACCAGCGTGTTGGTCGGCTACAAGGCCAAGCACAATGCCTGGCTGATCCATGGCCTTTTTGATTTGAGGCCCTTCGTTGCGTCGGTCCAAGTACTGGACACCAGAGGCTTTTCGAAGATCTAGCAACAGTTCAGTTAATTTCTCCTGACGCAAACCACGGTAGGTGGTGATCCATTTACGTACGGATGGGGCGCCTAGCCTTAGCCAGGAAAAAAGCTCAAAGTTTCCGAAATGGCCGGCGGCAAGAATGATACGCTCTTCCGGATTTTCCTCCAGGGTTTTCTCGATCACTTCGTATCCCTCGATGGTGAGAATAGTTGAAATCTCCTTGCTTTTCATACGACCGGTCTTGAGGACGCTGGCGTAGGTCTCGCCCAACCGCCGGAAGTTTTCCCGGGCGATATTACGAATTTCCTCCCCGTTCTTTTCAGGGAAGCTGTTCTGAATATTTTGCATGGCGACATTCCGGTGCCGTTTGTCAAGATACCAGGCAATGGTTCCGGTTTGTCGGCCGCACCAAGCGACCAACGTAAGAGGCAAACAGGAAGCGATACTGACAACGCAACGGGCGATGAGGTAAAGCGCGGTTTCCATCAGCGAAGGCAGATTTTGCGCACACAGTCGTCAAAGTCTTTTGCACCACTAAGGATTTTTATTTCTACGCGCATGTAGTAAATGGGCAAATCACGGCGATCAATTTTCGGGAAGCGCACGGCGTCTTTTTGTGTGGTAATGATTACTTGAGCGCGGCGTTTCTTGGCGCGGTTGATGATGTTGAGAATCTCCTGCTGATTGAAACGGTGATGATCAGCGAAGCGCTTGGTGTAGACAAGTTCGGCTCCCTGTTCTACGAGGCTTTGCTCAAAACTCTCAGGCTGTGCAATTCCGCTGAGTGTGGCGACCTTTTTGCCTTTCAGCCAGTTGATCTTCTCCCGTTGGTCGGGGCTGAAAACGTCCTCAAAATAGAGAGGCCAATGTGTGCACTCAATGATGCCCGCCTTGCTATTGTGTTTCTTGATGCGCGCGCGAAGGTCGGCGGACTTGCCTTTGCTTTTCGTGATGAAAATCGTGTCGGCGCGTTTGATGTGTCCGATGGGCTCGCGCAATGTGCCGCGCGGAAGGAGCTGCTCATTTCCGAAGGGTTGCTGGGCGTCGACGAGCACAATATCTCGTCGCCGTCCGGCGAGTTTCCAGTATTGAAAACCGTCATCAAGCAGCAGCGTGTCGCAACCGAATTGTTCAATGGCATAGCGGCCAGATTTTACGCGATCCTTGTCTACGAGCACAACCACGTCCTTGAGGTTGGAGGCGAGCATGTACGGCTCGTCGCCAGCATCCTCGGAATTTAGCAGGAGATTCTTGGCGTCGGAGACGACGCGTGGAGGGACAATATCTTCCTGCAGGAAAAATTTATTTCGCAATTGTTGTAAAAGTGGAGGCGGCTTGGAGCGGTAGCCACGCGAGAGAATAGCGACTTTACGTCCCTGATCGGTTAAGAGTCGTGCGAATTTCTCCACCACAGGCGTTTTTCCAGTGCCGCCGACAGTGAGGTTGCCAACGGTGATGACCTGCACGCCGAGCGGGTGATCACGAATAATGCGAACTTCGTAAAGCCAGCGGCGGCCCTTGACAATGATGAGAAAAACCTTGGAGAGACAAAACAGAACGCCCCGCATCGCCGCCGCTTTCTTGCCGCGACGTTCGTCGAAAATGACCTCCAGCGCGAAGGTTTCAAATTGTTCCTGCCAAGCACGGAAGGTCTCGCGCATCGCGCAGAGTGTGCCTGAGAATTAGACAGTCTTCAAGTCGGGGAGTGCTTCCTCGCGTTTGCCATCTTTTCCGGGAGATGGCTGTTCCTTGATTGATTTCTCGGGTTTGCGAGCTGGTTTATGCGATTCATTCTGTTCAGGGGGGGGCAAGGATCCTCCTGAGCGACGCCTCGCAGGCCGACCACTTGGTCCTGCTTTTTCATTAGGGAAACGGTAGGGGGGAAGAAGATCGAATTTCTTTGCTTGCTCAGGGGTGAGTGTCTTGCGCAGTTTTTTCTGTATGGATTGTTGTTCCTGCTTCAATTGGTCGCGGAAGGGTATGCTCAGGTTGCGGATATTCTCATGGCTGTCTTCCATGATTGAGTGAATTTGTTCCTTCTGTTGCTCGGTCAAATCCAAATGCTGGACCAAAAATCCGGGAGAACGGAAGAAAATAGGCCGCAGCGAGTGCCGATCACCGTTCAACTGAGGTTCTTTGCCCGGGGCATTGCGCTCGCTCAGCAATACGCCCGTTCCTATGCCACTGCCAAAAATCAGCAGGGTGGCCAGAATGACCTTCCATTGGCTCATCGGCTTACTGGTCAGGCTGTGGTTCGATGGCGAACATCACAATACTCTCCAAATCCTCCTTCTTCTCGGGAAAATCGATGGTGGCTACCGTCGGTGCACCCGCCTTCGTTTCGGAAGTTCCAGTGGTTTCGCCTGGGACCTTCATCCATACAGCCACGAGTACCATGACCGCCAGACAGGGCACTACTGCGCGCCACAGCGAATGTCCCCAAAGCTCCCATGGATTGGTCGCTGGTTCAGGAGTCTCCTTGATATGCGCCATAATGCGCTTTTCGAAGGCGTAGGGTACTCTATCATCCGCAGGCATTTCCCTCGTTTTTGCCAGCATTTCATCCAAAATTGTGTCGATTTTCTTCATCGCTCATTTATCCAGACGGTTCCTATAAAGGGCCAGTTACAATTTTTAGAGGTATTTTTCAGGGGCCAGTTGGGCCAGCAATTTCCTCATTTTATCTCTAGCTCGATGAGCCTTCACTTTCACATTGGATTCTGATAAATTGGTCAATTCCGAGATCTTTTTCACGGATTTGCCCTCAAGATCCAGCAAAATAATGATATGCCGATCAATTGGTTTCAATCCGTCTAAAAGCTTGTCTACCAATGCTTTAGCGGCGTCTCGGTCGGTTTCGACCGTAGATTCTTCACCCACATTTTCCAGCCAATCATTCTCCTCACTTGAAAGATCCGTCGCGTTCCATTCGCGGTTTCGCTGGTGTTTTCGCAGAAAATCGTAGCAGGTAAACGTCGCCATGCGCATGAGCCAGTGCTCGAAGGGTGCCTCGCCACGAAAGCTGCTGAGTTTACTGTAAGCCTTGATGAAAACCGTCTGGACAATGTCTTCCACCTCATCCTCGCGCCTCGCGTATCGTCGGGCGATAGCGAAGACGCGTGGTTGATACTTCACGACCAACGGTTCGAAACTGTCCGGATGCCCATCGAGCACCTTCGCGATCAGTTCCTTTTCGGTATTGTCCACCGCGTAGTTGATATCAGAGCCGGCTGTCAAACCCACGAAAAAAACCATCGGGTTGGCTCCCCGATGGCTTGTGGAAAAAATCTACCTTGATTTGTTTATCTTCCGCGAGGTCCGCGCCAATTCTGTCCCTGCGGACCGCGTTGTGGGCCTCGCCGATTATCGTTATTACCTCGTTCACGCTGCCACTGCTTCATGCGTTCTTCCCATGCTTTGCGCATATCCTCGCTGCGATCACTACGCTCGTTGCCTCTTCCTCGGGAATTATTCTCAGCTTTCTCCCGTGCTTCGCGTGCTTGTTTCATACGCTCTTCAATGGCCTTTCTCC
>CAZTTU010000037.1:5444-22394 GCA_964616045.1 uncultured Verrucomicrobiota bacterium
GTGCTTGTTTCATACGCTCTTCAATGGCCTTTCTCCAGTCATCACCGGAGGAGCGTTGCGGGGTGCGGGATCTTGAGGAACCTCTGGACTGAGAACTACGCGATGTGGGATTAGACTTTGGGAGAATCACGGTATCGATCACGTGGATCACGCCGTTGTTTGCCATCACGTCAGTGGCAACTACCTTGGCTTTGTCTACGGTGACGCCCGCTTTGGAAACTCTCACCTCGAAGGATGAGCCGTTGGCGGTCTTGACCTTGCCGCTCTTCACGTCTTTGGCCAGCACCTTGCCGGGAACCACGTGGTATGTGAGAATGGAGGCCAGCTTTTTTTTGTTCTCGGGCTTCAAGAGGCTTTGCAGCGTATCCTTGGGCAATTTGGCAAAAGCCTTATCCGTCGGGGCAAAAACAGTGTATGGCCCTTTGGCTTTCAGTGTGTCAACCAGTCCAGCAGCCTTTACGGCAGTCACAAGAGTCTTGAAGGATTTATTGCTGGCTGCAACATCTACTATGTCACCGACTCGTTGCGGGGTGCTGGATCTTGAGGAACTTCCAGATTTTGTAGAACCACTCTGGGCTGAGGCACGTGTGCTGTAAGAACCTCCTAGTTGAATCTGCACAGTTTTTGTCATGCCTCCGCTCGAAACGAGCAAGGTTGCCTTTTGGCCAGGTTTGGTTTTAGAGAGACGGCCAATCAGAGCCGAATTGCTGGTCACGGATGATCCGTTCATCTTCAGGATGATATCGCCTTTTTTCAGCTTCGCACGGGCGGCGGCCGTGTTGGCATACACCTGCTGGACACGGAGCCCTCTGGGTCTGGATGATGTCTCAACCGAAGCCCCAAGATAACCGCGGGACGACTGTTGTTGTTTGTCTTGAGAAGAGGTGCGAGAGCGGGATGAGCCTCTTGACTGGGAGCTTTTGGACTGAGAACTGCGTGATGTTGGTGAAGACGAACTTTTGGATCTTGTGGAACCTTCAGACTGAGAACTGCGTGATGTGTTGCTGCTCCACAGTTGCTTCCTTACTGCTAATAATTTCTTTTGGGCACCTTCCCTTGAAAGTTTCCCGGCCTTAACCGCCGCAGTAATCTCTCTTTCAGTAGCCCGGTATCTTGCCAGACGCGGATCCTGTTTTCCTTCTTCCATTTTATCCTCACCCCCACTTTTGGAAGCTTCCATGCGCTTACGAAGCCCTTCCAGCCACTTGGACGCATCTTCTCTTTTAATTTTGCCACTCTTGACACCCGCCTCAATGCGTTTGCGAATAGCGTCCATGTCCGCACCACCATGATCACCACCTCGCTGTGGGCCGGGACGAGCATTTCTATTCCCCCCCCGACCTCGTTCTTGGGCTTCACTGGAAATCACTGCCATGCCGGTAGCGATCAATAACACGGAAAATATTCTATTTTTCATTTTTGATTGTCGGTTGCCTAATTCCAGAATTTTGAGATTGGAAAATCTCCTGCTTACGAGACGTTTCAGTGTCCGAAACGTTACAATATTCGCGAGAAATGAAAATTGACAGCCTGTTTTTTCCTGCTATCTTCGCCCGCCCGTTGTAATTCAACCGATTGGCGGCAATGATGACGATTTGGGGATGAATTAGGTTAAATGACAGAAATTAAACTAAAAAAAGGCGAGTCTGTGGAGCGTGCGCTCCGGCGTTTGAAGAAGAAAGTGGACCGAGAAGGAACCATCAAGGCCGTGCGCAACCGACGTGCCTTCGAGAAGCCGAGCGAAAAAAAACGCCGCAAAATGAAGGTCGCAAAATTCTCCGCCATGCTCGCCGCCCGCTACGCGGATTATTAGACCGAAATCTCCAGTGATATTATCGATGTTACAGTGCGCCTGCGGGCGCACATTTTTTTTGGCATGACCCCGCGCGAAGCCGCAATCAACATTATCCGCTGCCTGCAAGAGGCAGGGCACGAGTCCTACCTTGTGGGTGGTTGCGTGCGTGATGAATTGCGTGGTGTGGTCCCGAAGGATTACGATATCTCCACCAGTGCTCGGCCGGGAGAAGTGGAGGAATTGTTTTCCAAGACCAAAGACGTGGGGAAGAGCAAGAGCTTTGGTGTGATGTTGGTGGTGGAAGGCGGGAAATCATTTGAGGTGGCCACATTTCGCACTGAGAGTGGGTACGCCGATGGTCGACACCCGAACAAGGTTGAATTCAGCGATGCGCAAACCGATGCCAGTCGTCGTGACTTTACCATCAACGGCCTCTTCCTTGATCCCGTTACCAATAAAATTCACGATTGGGTGAACGGCGAGGCGGACCTGAAAATGCGCACGCTGCGCACAATTGGTGAGCCGGCTGAACGTTTTGGTGAAGATCATCTGCGCCTTCTGCGTGCGGTGCGCTTTGCCGCGCAGCTCGACTTCCAAATCGATCCTGCAACGTTTGAGGCTGTGAAAGCGTATGCGGAGAAAGTCTCTGGCGTCAGCGCCGAGCGCATTCGCGACGAGTTGATGAAATTATTTCGGCCACCGCATGCCGCGCGCGGATTGGATTTACTTCGAGCGAGTGGCTTACTCGAATACGTATTGCCCGAGTTGCTGCCCATGACCAACTGTGAGCAATCACCCGATTATCACCCTGAAGGGACTGTTTACGATCACGTCCGGCTGATGTTAGAAAAAATGCCACTTGATGCGCCAATGGAATTGCCCTGGACCATTTTACTGCACGATATTGCCAAGCCGGCAACTGTGTCGGCCGGAGAGGATGGCCGGATCCACTTTTATGGGCACGAAAAGATTGGGGCAAAAATGTCAGAGACCATTCTCGAGCGGCTTCGTTTTTCGCGTGAAGAAATTGATACCATTGTCTTGACTGTGAGATATCACAT
The DNA here is from genome assembly GCA_964616045.1 of uncultured Verrucomicrobiota bacterium. Taxonomy (GTDB): domain Bacteria; phylum Verrucomicrobiota; class Verrucomicrobiia; order Limisphaerales; family UBA1100; genus UBA1100. The sequence goes on from CAZTTU010000037.1 coordinate 8,301, forward strand.
GCAATTCAAGGACGCGCCTCGAATGCGCAAAGTCACTTTGCGGCGGATGCTCCTGCGACCAAACTTTGAACTAGAGTTGGAGCAGCATCGTATTGATTGTCTGGGTTCTCACGGTAAACTTGATATTTACGATTTCATTAGGAGCGAACAAGCCGCGATGGCCGAGCAACCGGCCTTGTTCGAACCTCTGATTACCGGTCGTGACCTCATCGCGCTGGGCATGGTGCCCGGGCCTGCTTTGGGCAAGTTGTTAAATGAAATTCGAGACCGCCAATTGGCCGAGGAATTTGACACGCGCGAAAATGCCCTCGCGTGGGCCAAGGAAAAGGCTGCACTTTGAAGTGTCCTCCGTTACCCTACGCGCGAACTGATGGATAAACTCCTGCTCATTGACGACGAGTCTGATGTACGTTACTCGTTCGAGCGCATCTTCGGCCAACAGGACGGCCTTGAATTGCACACCGCCAGCAGTGGCGAAGAAGCGCTCGAGCTAATCCCTCAACTCCGGCCCGACCTCGTGATCATGGATGTGCGCATGGGCGGCATTAACGGCATTGAAACCCTGCAGCGCCTACGTGAGTTTGATTCCAAGACGCCCGTTATCCTCATGACCGCCTTCGGCACCACACAAACGGCTATTCAAGCCATGAAGTATGGCGCGTATGATTATCTTCTCAAGCCGTTCGATGTGCCTCAGCTACAGGAACTGGTGGACAACGCCCTTCAAGCTGCGCGCGCCATGAAGCAGGTGGTGTCTTATGAGCCGCTGCTCGAGAAGGAGGATTATGATCTGGGCATCATCGGCCAAAGCCCGGCTATGCAAGAGGTCTTCAAGACCATTGGCCAACTCGCCGCCAGTGAGGCCACCGTGCTCATCACCGGTGAGAGCGGCACCGGTAAGGAACTTGTCGCGCGCGCCATCTACAGTCACAGTGGGCGAAGCGATCAAACCTTCCTCGCCATCAACTGCGCCGCTATTCCGGAGAATCTGTTGGAGAGCGAACTTTTCGGGCACGAAAAAGGTGCGTTTACTGGTGCCAATACCCAGCGTATTGGCAAATTTGAACAATGCGATGGCGGCACTTTGTTCCTCGATGAAATCGGAGACATGACACCGCAAACACAGACGAAAATTTTGCGGGTCCTGCAGGACGGCATCTTTGAGCGCGTCGGCGGCAATTCATCTGTGAACGCGGATGTGCGCGTCATAGCCGCAACCAATAAACCGATTGAAGAGGCTGTGGCAGGAAAGGGTTTTCGCGAGGATTTGTTTTACCGGCTTAATGTTGTGCGTATCGAGTTGCCACCTCTGCGTGAACGGGCAGAGGATATTGCGCAGCTGGTAAATTATTTTTTCGCAAAAAACTCACCTAAACCGCATCAAACCAAGACCCTCCAGCCCGCCGCGCTTGCCCGGCTTGAGGGCTACGATTGGCCCGGTAACGTTCGTGAACTCGAGAACGCTGTCCAACGCGCCATCGTCATGGCCAAGGGTGAGGCCATTCTGCCTGAGGACTTGCCGTCGGAAATCTTCCGACCTGCTGCGGTCACGTCAGCGGTGCCCGAATCCACCCCCAACGATCTCACCGCCTTGTCTGCCCAGCTTTTCCGCTGGGCGCGCGTTCATGCCGACCTGAAACTCATTCCTGCCGTCGAGCGCGAACTCATTATCAACGCCCTCAAAGAAACCAGTGGCAATCAAGTTCAGGCTGCCAAACTCCTCGGCATCACTCGTGCCACTCTGCGCAAACGAATTGAAAAGTTTGCCATCAAACAGGCGCTGCGCGTGGAATAAGGGAAAGGTGGCGACTACCGAGGGTGGGGGAAATGCTTTGTGGTCACCACGTTTAATCCACCTTCTTTTGGTAAAAGGACAAAGCGTATTCCGTAGCGATTTCCAAAACGTTTTATGCTTTCTTTGACTCCGAGGACATACGCTGCAGTGGCGTAAGCGTCGCTCTCTAGACAGGTGGGGGCGGTGAGGGTGCAGGCGGCGAGGCCTTGTACGGGTTGGCCGGTGCGAGGATCAAGCAGATGACCGTATCGTCGGCCGTTGGCTTCAAAGAAATTTTCGTAATTGCCGGAGGTGCTCATGGCCCCGGATTTTAAATGAACGGCGACGCGCCGACCCTTCTTTTTGGGATCCTCAATGAAGATGGTCCAGTGCTGCTGGCCAGGAGGCAGGCCGGTGACACGCAGGTCTCCACCAGCTTTGACCATGGCGTTTGTGATGCCGTGGCGCTGCAGCGCGGCGATTGCGCGGTCTACGGCGTAGCCTTTACCAAAGCCACCGGGGTCGATAGACATGCCTTGGGATTGAAAGACGAGACGACCATCCCGAATGGTGACCTTGCGGTAATCCACTCGTGGCAGAATTCTGCGTAGTTCGCCTTCGCGAGGGAGTCGGTAGCCTTCTTTTTGGATGAACCCCCAAAGCTGGGCGAGCGGGCGAATGGTGGGGTCAAAGGCGCCATTGGTGTCGCGGGCGATGGCGAGGGACTGCCGGATGATGGTCTGTATCTCGGCGCTGGCTGGGCCGCCGGCATTGGCGCGGGCGAGGTCGGTGTCGTCGCGATGGATGCTGAGAAGTTGATCGACGGCGTGGAATTCCGCGAAGGCGGCGTTGATGGCAGTTTGTGCCTTTGTCGGCTCCTCAAATGTCGTGATGGAAACAAAGGTGCCAAGGTGCGGTTGTAGTCGGGTGACGGGTCCAGTCGCCTTACTCTTTGGCGGCGGGCTTTGGCAACCGCCCGGCAGCCACCAAAGCAGGGTGCAGCACCACATTCCAAGTGTGGCAAACGCGTTTAATGCCCTCGGTAATACCGCGGCATGAGAGGGTGGCACCACTGATGTTATGGATTCCGTCATTGAGATTTAGCTTGGAAGCCGCGTTTTTCCCGGCAAACTGTTTGCGCCAGCTTTCCCTGCGCACTTGGTATCCCCAGCTCTCACGATATTCAAGTATTTCAATCTGTTTTACCTTGCCTTCAGGCGTGAGGGCGATGACATAGTCGATGAATTCGTGTTTGCCAATACTACGATCGAAGGCCAGTATCCCAATCACCTTGTTGTCTTTCAGTGCCACACCGTACCAAATGCCCGGGTCAATCACTTTGAGTCTGCTTTTGCGGTGGATCGCTTTGATCTCCTCCATTGAGTAGCGGTGGGATCTCCATTCTACTTTTTCCGCGTTTGGGAAACAGACCTTTTCTGCCTGCTGTCGGGATAGATATTTTCTGGCTTCTGCCGGTGTGGCCCAACAAAGATACAGACCAAGGGTCCACAGGAGGCAAAGCTGAATTCGGGCACTATTCATTTTTGACAGCGCAAATCAGCACCTGCAAAAACAGGCGCTGATTTTTTCGCAGTATGTTTTAAGTTAACTTTGTTTTGCTTTGGGACGGCGGCGTCCGGGCTGGGGACGTCACCTTTTTGGATTATTGCAATGAGCTTGTTATTAGATGCTTTCTTGTAAAAAGAATTAGTCATTAGAACTGCATACCTACCCCGAGGGTATACTCGGTTTTGCTATTATCATCCAGAGATTGGCGGACGCCTGCCTTGAGCTCCCAGTTATGGCCAAACTTGTACATGGCACCGTAGGACAGGTAGTTGTAGGACGCACCGGAAGGTCCATCCTGCAGGTCATACCCCTCCGCACGAAAGAACGGCACCAGCTCATTATTGCCATGCTCCATGTGATAGGCAGCCTCGAAACGGTAGCCGTCCATCTTGTCGCCTGTCTTGGTGACGGCGCCGCCAGTGAGAGTAGTTGGGTCGCTAATATCCCAAAAGGCATAATCTGCGATCAGCTCCAGTCCATTGGCGAAACGGTAGCTGGCTTCCACGTCGTAGAGGCCTAGATCCGTTGAACCGTTGGAGTTTTCATAGCTGGTCTGGTAGGTGGAGATACTTCCTGAGAATCCGCCTCTGGCGTAGGCCAATTTACCTGAGTAGGCAAATGAGTCATTGCCGTCATCTTCACGATAACCCGGGCGGGTGGATCGAGGTGCCCATCCCCCATCAGTATGCGTGGCGTAGGCGCTGGTCAATCCGCTGGAGGCGTAGATATTGTAGCTGAGGCCGTCTATGCTGGGAATATCGCCGTGGAATCCGGTGCCGGACTCAAACCAAGTAGATGGAATGATATACTCGTACATCACTGGACGATGAACCGAGTAGAACTGATCCGGTTCGTGGTGTTGGTTGATTGTGCCCACGGGAATCAGCGATACACCCAGCGAGCGCCAAGTAGCCCAGTCGTTGACTTCCAGGTCGATGTAGAACTGTTCCAGTTCAATTTCACCGTCGAAGCGTCCACCATCCGAGTCGTCCACGCCACCGTGTTCTATCTCGATTTCTGCGAGAAAGTTGGCCTTGTCGCTCAACTTGTAGCTGGGAATCAAAACGAACCGGTGAGGGTCAAACTTGTCGGCTCCCTCATTGTTGATCCATTTCATCTCGCCATAAAAATTTAAAGTCATACCCCTATGATCAATTTTTTTCAGCCAATCGGGCTTGGCGTTGCCATCTTTGATTTGATCCACCTGTGCTTTCAGCGCGTTGATCTGATCATTTAGTGACTTGATTCGGTCATTTTGATTCTGGGCGGTAGCCACACCCACACCGACAATCAAGGTGGTTAAAGTGATAATTATATAGTTCTTTTTCACAGCTTTATAATTGATAATGAGACTCTGTATCGATTCACTGCGAGCAAGATAATGAGACTCATTCTCACTGTCAACATATTTTTTAAAAATTGTTTTTAGTGGGGAAACCCCGATATATATTGAATTAATGGCCCTTGTGCTTACAGGCTCCGAGATTTTTCATGTCCTCGCAGGAAGCGTTGATGCGCAGCTGCTGCGATTCCACTTGAAAGCCGAGATCCCGTGAAATCTCATTTTCCAGTGTATCCAATTGCTTGCTCTCAAATTCTACGATCTTGTTGCAATCTACACAAATAATGTGGTTGTGATTCGGGTGATCGGCATAGTTGGGATCATAAATTTTGTAGTCCTTACCGAAATCCATTTCATGTACCAAGCTGCTCTCGGTGAGTAGAGGTAGGGTACGATAGACCGTGGCACGAGAAACGCTGGAATCACGTTCGCGTGCCCATTCGAGCAATTGTTCCGCGGTGAAATGCTGGTCGGTAGCGAAAACGGTTTCGACAATGGCCAGCCGCTGCGAAGTGATTCGCAGATTTTTCTGTTCCATAAACGCCAGAAACTTCTCCTTGGCTGTCGCTCTTTCTGTTTCGGCCATGCGTAGAGCAGTATATAATGTCTCTCAGCCAAGTCAATGCCCTGCATTGAACCTTATTCACGTCCGTGGCACGCTTCGCTTGTGCGCGTTGAGCTCATTAACACCGGAAGCGAACTCCTTCACGGGAGTGTTCTTAACACACATCAACAATGGCTTGGCCAACGTCTTGCTGCAGCCGGTTACGAATTAAACCATCAGCAGACTGTGCCTGATGCCGGGGCGGCCATTCAGTCTGCTGTGCGCGAGGCGATTGGCCGCAGTGAACTCATCATTGTCACTGGTGGTCTCGGACCCACCAGTGATGATATCACTCGTCAACGCATCTCTGAACTGCTGGACACGCCCCTGGAAGAACATGCCAAAACGCGCGAAAGCATCGCCGCCTTTTTTAACGAGCGCAATCGCCCCATGCCAGAAACCGTGCTAATCCAAGCCCAAGTGCCGGTGGGTGCCATCGTATTGCCAAACCATCACGGCACCGCGCCAGGTCTGGCAATACGCACACCAAAGGGCTGGCTCATCATGCTACCTGGTCCGCCGCGTGAATTACGGCCGATGTATACTGACACGGTGGTGCCTCTGCTCGCTGAAAAACTGCCTCCGGAAAATCCCATCAACATGCGCACGATCAAGACCATGGGCATCGGCGAATCCGCTGTGGAAGAACGAATTGCGTCGCCGATGGCCGAGTTGTTGGATGCCGGGTTGGAGATTGGCTACTGCGCGCGCATGGGTGAGGTGGATATACGCCTCATGGCGCGCGAAAGTGGTGCGAGCGAATTGATCGATTGCGCGGAAGCCATTGCGCAGAAACATATGGGCGATTTCATCTACGGCCGAGATGATGATCGACTAGAGGAAGTGATTGTGCGCGAACTGACGGAGCGCGGTCTGACTCTTGCAGTGGCCGAATCGTGCACGGGCGGCTTCTTGGCGCACCGCATCACCAATGTTTCCGGTGCTTCTGCTGTTTTCCTTGTCGGCCATTGCACATACAGCAACGAGGCCAAGCGGGAAATGCTTGGGGTGAAAACTGAAACGCTCGCTGCCCAAGGTGCGGTAAGTGGAGAGGTGGCCTGTGAAATGGCAGAAGGCGCGCGCGCCAGGCATGGCGCGGATTTTGCGCTATCCACCACCGGAATTGCCGGCCCCACTGGCGGCACAGAGGGAAAGCCGATCGGTACGGTGTTCATCGCGTTGGCTGGATCAAGAGGTACGGAGGTGATTAATCCCTGCAATCCTAGTGATCGAGAAACATTCAAGCACATCACGACCCAACAGGCACTTGATCTTTTGCGGCGCAATGTTTAGGCACAAAAAAGTCTGATCAAGCGCAATCGGGATTTGAAATTTCTGTTTGAAGGGCGGGTTAGTCCTCCGCGCCATCATCCCCAATGGCTTCGACCGGGCAATCGGCCATGGCCCCTGCGCACAGGGCTTCTTCCTCCTCGTTCTCTGGCTGTTTGTAGACGAACGAATAGCCGCCATCCTCATCACGTTTGAAATTGTCCGCAGCAGTTTCGCGGCACAGGTCGCAGTCGATGCATTCAGTATCACAGTAATATTTTCCCGTGACGTTATTTTCGTATTTGTCTTCTTTGGTAGCCATAAACAAGAGTATGTCGCGGGAGAAGCTAGAGAAGAATCTCCCATCAATCAAGCTACATTTGGTTGTATTTATCTCCTTGAAGACAACTTGCTGGCATCAAATTTTGAATAACCTCGCCTGCGCTCTGCCAATTCAATAGCATCCAGCCGTGCAGGAAACTCGGCAAACGCGAATCTTGGCCACGCTTGGGCCAGCCACCGAGACTGAGGAAATCATCGGTGACCTGATGGATGTTGGAGCCAATCTCTTTCGTCTGAATATGTCGCACGCGCGGCATGATTGGGTGCGGCGTGTGGGGGAGAATATCCGTGCCGCTGCAGATGCGCGTGGTCAGGTGCCCGGCATCGTGATGGATTTGCAGGGCCCCTCCATTCGCACCGGCGAATTACCTGCCCCTGTGATGTTGAAGAAAGGAGACCGATTTGATTTTACCATTGATCCTAAATTGAAGGGAGAACGATTGGTGAGTGTGAATTATCCGGACTTTCTGGATGACATTGAGGAAAGTGCCATCATTCAGGTCGACAACGGTCTCATTCGCATGCGTGTACTCAGGGTAACGGGCACTGTCGGCGAATGTGAAGTGGAGATTGGTGGTGAGATGGGTAGTCGCCGCCACATCAATCTTCCCGGAACCAAGGTCAAGTTGCCGGCGCTTACAGATAAAGACAAGGCCGATGTCTCATTGGGATTGGAGGCAAAAGTGGATTATATCGCGCTTTCTTTTGTGCGTGAGGCCAGCGATGTGGCACAATTGCGCGAGTTCATTGCCGGCGAGGCGCACTTGCCAAAGGTCATCGCCAAGGTTGAGGATCAGTACGCCATCAAGAATATCGACGCCATTATTGATGAGGCGGATGCGATCATGGTGGCCCGTGGCGATCTCGGAGTGGAATGTCCCTTCGAGGATTTGCCAATCCTGCAGCGCCAAATCGTTCGCTCCTGTCAGCTCGTGGGCAAACCGGTTATTGTGGCCACACACATGCTTGAGAGCATGGTTGGCGAACCCATCCCCACGCGTGCGGAAGTGACCGACGTGGCCAATGCTGTTTTTGAGCAGGTCGATGCCATCATGCTCAGCAGTGAAACTTCAGTCGGCCAATTCCCCTCGATGTGTGTGGAAGCGATGGATCGCATCGCAAGGCGCATGGAATGCGAGGATGGTGCCCGGTTTTATGAGGAAGCAGTATTGTCTGACGAGCGTCAGAAACTTGCCAAGGCCGCCGTGCAGATGGCAGATGACATGGGGGCGCGTGCGTTGGTGGTCTTTACCGTCGAAGGTAAGATGGTGCCTGAATCCGCCTGGATGCGCCCGCGTGAAGCGAATATCATGGCCCTCTGCCCCAGTGAAAGAGTTGCTGGCGAGATGAGCTTGTATCGAGGTGTCGTTCCAATTGTTATAGAGGAAGTTCACTCTGAACTGCCGGCAGAAGAGGAGGTTGAAGTGGCCTTGGAAACGCTGAAGGAAAAAGCGTTGCTGAAGTCGGGTGACACCGTGGTCGTGATCAGTTCGCATCTGGCGGTGGGAGAAATCGCTGACTCGGTGCAGATGCACCGGGTGAGTTAGGTTTATTGGGTGATGAACAATGCGGTGGAAGCATCTTTTGCCAAATTCAAAACTGGCTCAGGGAAGAGGCCCAAAGCCAACATGCCGAACACGCAAACGAGCACCACAATGTCCGCCGTGTCCGGGCATTCGATGAGATCGGCCTTCTGTTTTTTTTCTCTCCAATATTGACCGCTACCCCAGTAGATTTCGCGGATAATACCAAAGTAGTAATACAATGAAATGACCGCGCTCACGATGGCGATGCAGATGACCCACGGCATGATAGGATCCGCTCCAGCCGCCCCGAAAGCGGCCTTGAGAAGCAGGAATTTACCGAAAAAACCTGCCAAGGGGGGCACACCTGCCAGAGACAGGATAGCTAAGGTCAGCGTTACCGCAAAGAGTGGCGAACGTTGATGGAGGTTGGCTAGCACGCTGATGTCTTCATCATCCGCCTTCTCGGTGACCATGGCGATGACTGTGAACGCAGCGAGTACGGCAAATGTGTAGCCGACAAGGTAAAAGAGCACGGCCTGAGTGCCCACCGAATTTAAAGCCACCACTCCGAGCAGGGCGTAGCCGGCACTAGCAATTCCAGAGTAGCCGAGCAGTCGCTTGAGATTGCGTTGGCGCAGCGCGCACAGGCTGCCATAGAGAATCGTGGCTCCGGCAATAATGGCAAGTAATTGACGCAGCCAAGACTCATCCAGTATGTCAGGGCTGACTTCATGCAGGACGCGAAGCAGTAGCACAAATCCCGCAGTCTTCGAGCCGGTTGCGAGAAACGCAGTTACCGGAGTTGGCGCTCCTTGATAGACATCTGGTGCCCATAATTGAAATGGCACCGCGGCAACCTTGAAGGCCAGTCCACCGAGGAGCAATAGCATGCCCAGCTCAAAAAGCATCAGGTGTTGGTATCCATCTGCCTTTAATTTTTGGTTTATATCTGAAAATTCCATAGTGCCAGTACTGCCGTAAATGAGAGCAATGCCAAAGACCATTATCGCCGAGGCAGCCGCGCCAAGGATGAGATATTTTACTCCCGCTTCAAGGGATCTGAGTCGGTTTCGCTCAAAACTTGTGAGCACATAAAACGTGATGGTGATGAGTTCCACCGCCACAAACAGCATCACAAAACTTGTTGCTGCTGCAGTGAAGAGCATGCCGGTCAAGGCGAAACAGGTGAGTGCGTACATTTCACTAATGGCCGAACGAATTCGATTAGCATAACTGATGGTGAGGAGAGTCACGAGGATGCCGGCCATGACGAAGAAACCTTGAAAGAAGATTGTGAGGCTATCCTTTTTGTAGCCCAGAATTTGAGCCGGACTGGGGTCGGCAATATTTTTTAGCCCAAAACCAAAGAGCACCGCCAGTCCTAGCACCACAAACCAGCCAAGCTGCCGCTTGCGTTCTTTGGGTGTCCAGAGATCGGCTAGCAGCACCAGCACTCCAATAATCGCTACACCGATTTCTAGACTGATGAGTGGCAGATTCATCGATTGTAATTGGACTGTACGGCTTGTTGGATGGACTTGGAGGCCGTGTTGATTTTTTCAGTCAGCAGCTTTGGGTAAAAACCAAACAGCAACAGCACGCCGATGAGCAGGGCGTATGGCAGCTTTTTCCAATGCGAGATATCCTCGGTCTTGGGGCCGTCCTCTTCAGGTTCACCATGCAGCAGGTTGCGGATGGCGCGTAGCATATAAATCGCCCCGATCACCAGCGCGCTCCAGATCGCAATGATGGTGACCACACGGAATTGCAGTGAATATTCCTGAAGCGGATGCGCCAGGTTCTGACCAGCCTCAAGTGGCGGGATGCTCCAGGCTCCGAAGAAGACGGTGATTTCCCCGGCAAAATTTGCGAAGCCAGGTAAGCCGCAGCTGGCCAGCAGGGCCATGATCATGGCTGTGCCCCAGAACGGCATCCCCCTAAGCAGGCCGCTCACTTTCTCCATGTCCAGAGTTCGGGTTTGGGTGTGCAAATATCCGCTGAGGCCAAAGGCCAGCGCCGCCAGCAACCCGTGGGCGAACATGACCATCACGGCACCCGTTAGGCCAATAGTAGTGAGGCTTGCGATTCCAAGGAAAACAAAGCCCATGTGTGCCACCGATGAATTGCCAATGAGCTGGTTAAGGTCCTTTTGTCGCATCGCCACCAAGCCGCAATAAAGAATGTTGCCGAGACATAGCCAAGCCAATACGGGAAGCCAAGTTTGCGCGCCTTCCGGCAGTAGCGGCAGCGCCACGCGAATGAGCATGAAGAGTCCAAATTTCTTGATCACACCTGCATGCATCATGGCCGTGGGCGTGGGGGCGGCAGCGTAGCCCAGTGGCGCCCAAGTGTGGAAGGGCCACAGGCTCACCAGAATGCCGAGTCCAAACATCAACAACGCAAAAATTAGGTTCTGTTTGCCAGTGGAAATTTCCTTGGCGGGCAAACTCTCGAGCATGCCGAGTAGGCTGAAAGTCTCGAATTCCATATACAGGAGGATCAATCCCGCCAGCGCGATTAATGCGCCCAAGCTGAGATAAAGAGTGATCTTGTAAGCGGCATAATCGCGATTTTTCCCGCGACCCCACACCCCGATCATAATAAAGGTGGGTACCAAAGCCAATTCATGCAGGAAATACATCTGGAATATGTCTAGCGACATGAATGCGCCCAAGATGCCGCCAGATATCAGAAGCAGGAGAATCGTAAACTCTTTTTCGCGCGTTTTGATCTCGCCCATGCAACAGGCTGCGGCAAAAGCCACGATGCTTGCCATGAGTACCATCACCACGCCGATGCCGTCCACGCCCACGTGAAAGGAAATGTTCAGAGAATCAATCCAAGTCGCATGTTGAGTAAATGCATAGCCATACTTCTTTTCGAGCGTGGCGAATGCTGAATCTTGGGCGTTGTCAGTGTCTTGGCTTGCGGCCAACGCAGCGTCAAACTGGGCAAACACATAAACGGCAAGCAACAGCGAAGACAGCGTGGACAGAATGGCGCCCCAACGAAACACCGCACGCTTGTCAGCAGGTACCAACGTCAGTGCCCCGGCTATGATTAACGGCAAACCCATGATGATAATGAGAGGTGACATCGCTTAGAACAGGAACAGGCCAAGCATTAGCAACAGGCCAATAGCCAGCAATAAGGTGTAGGTTTGCAAATTGCCGGATTGAAGCAGTCGCATCAGGCAGCCAGTAAGATCCACCGCGCCACTGGTGCCCTTAATGCCGGTGCCAGCTACAATCCAGTGGTTAAACCAGTCGGCCATGTGCGAGAGCTTTTCTTGCGTCCACCGGTTGAGCCAGACGTAGAGTTCATCGAAATAAAATTTGCGGCGCATGCCGTGAGCAAGTCTGCCCAGTTTGGCTGGCAACGGATCCTCCTTGGCACTCCGGTAAATAAGCCAGCCGAGGCCAAGGCCCGTAAGAGAGGCGATTGATCCTCCAATTAGGGCGGCGGTGTGGGCGGTGGGAGTGGCTGCTTTCAGGTTTTTCCAATGGGCGGTTAAGAAATCGTTTAGTCCGAAAAATTTCCAGCCCAATCCGATGCTGAGTAGAGCCAAGATAATCAAAGGCATCAACATTTCTGGCGGAGGTTCCTTACCATTTTCCGCATGATCTGTGCGGTGTCCTCCATGGAACGCCACGCACACACAGCGCATCATATAAAAAGCAGTGAGGAAGGCGACAAAAACGCCGATCCCAAACAGTGGCATGTGACGTGCGTATGCCTGCGCCAGAATGGCGTCTTTGCTGAAAAATCCGCTCAACAAGGGGAATCCCGCCAAGGCGAGAGCCCCGATCGTGAAGGTTCGATAGGTTAGTGGCATGGTTTTCCGGAGGCCGCCCATTTTCCAAATGTTTTGTTCGTGATGGCAGGTGTAGATCACCGCACCAGCACCGAGGAAGAGCAGTGCCTTGAAGGCTGCGTGTGTGGTGAGGTGAAACATGCTTGCGGCGGGCCCTGCGCAGCCCACGGCCATCACCATGTAGCCGAGTTGGGAAAGTGTGGAATAGGCAAGAATGCGCTTGATGTCATCCTGCTGAATGGCCGTCAGTGCGGCAAGCATGGCGGTGATTCCGCCGATCCAAGCGATGATGATGAGTGTGTCATCGGGGAAGAGAAAGAATAATCGACACAGCATGTACACACCGGCTGCCACCATGGTGGCTGCATGGATCAACGCACTGACGGGCGTGGGACCCTCCATGGCGTCCGGCAGCCAGATGTGCAGTGGGAATTGTGCACTCTTTCCGATGGCGCCGCAAAAGACCAACAGACCTGCCAAGGTGCTGGCTTTGCCCATTTCTATCACTTTGATTTCAAGCGGTCCAAAATCGAGGGAACTGAATTGTTGCCACACGAGCAGGATGCCCAGCAGGAAACCGAAGTCACCAATGCGGTTGACGATAAAGGCCTTCTTGCCGGCATCCGCTGCTGCGGGTTTTTGGAACCAATGACTGATGAGCAGGTAACTGGATATGCCGACGAGTTCCCAGAAGATGAACAGCATGACAAAGTTGGCGGCGAGCACGATGCCGAGCATGGAAAACATGAACAGACTCAAGCCGGCGAAGTATCGCGAGACACCTTCATCCTCCCTCATGTATGACAGCGAGAATACGTGAACCAGAGTGCCTACGCTTGTAACAACTAGGAGCATTAGGAGGCTGAGTGGATCAATGAGGATGCCAAAGTCGATGGTGAAACCGGGGATTTGAAGCCACTGCAAACTAGCCGGAACAAATTCCATTTTTGGCCCGTGAAATTTTATAAATAACACAATGCTGCAAGCGAGGCCAATGGCTGTGGCGCCCACGGATAGCCCGGCGCTCAGGGCTTTTTGGCGCTTGGTGAATAGGCTGATGAGCACGGCCGATGCTAGTGGCAAAAAGAGAATCACCAGCGCGAGGATGAGCTTTAGTTTGGTGTCAGGCATCTTGATTACAGCTTCATTGAGGTCAAGTCAGTGACGTCAGTGGTCTGGCGCTTGCGGTAGAGGGCAACGATCAGTGCCAGGCCCACGGCGACCTCGGCGGCTGCAACGGTGATGATGAAAAACACCAGAATCTGTCCGTCCAGATTGTCCCGGAAATGGGAAAAAGAAACGAGCGCGAGGTTGGCGGCATTTAGCATGAGTTCAAGGCCCATATACATTACGATCAAGTTGCGGCGGATGATTACGCCGAGCAGGCCGATGCAGAAGAGCACGATGCTCACGATGAGGTAATGTTCGAGGCTGATGGTCATTCCTTTGGCTCCTCACGTTTACTCAACAAAATACAACCGACCATGGCCACCAGCAGCAACACGGAAATGATCTCGAAGGGCAGCACGTAATCAGTGAAGAGCAGTTGCCCCAGTTTTTTTGTTTCGCCATCGCCGCTCGCCACAAGTGATTCGCCGACCCCCGACAAGCGAACTGTGTTGATCATGATTCCCGCCAGTCCACTGACGGCGGCGATACCCAGAAAGGTTCCGAATTTCTGCAAGCGCCTTCGTTCGGCCTCTTTCGGGTTCATCAACATGATGACAAAGAGAAAAAGCACGATGACCGCGCCGGCGTAGACGAGGATTTGCACCGCGGCAAGGAAGTAGGCCTGCAAGAGCACGAAGAGGCCGGACATGCTGATGATGGTGAGCACCAGGAACATTGCGCTGG
>CAZTTU010000038.1:0-22154 GCA_964616045.1 uncultured Verrucomicrobiota bacterium
GTGACTTCGTGAAAGCTAAAATCAATGACGGCGTCGCAATCAACAATGGCAGTTGCCAGATCATCGCCTTCGTCCACTTCACCTACAACTTCGAGGCCTTTGATGTGTTCGGCACATGCGATAAGCATCTGCCCCATGCGGCCCTTGGAACCATGGATAATGACCTTGGTCATTTCAGGACGCCGGCAGCCTTCATGGTCGCATGAAGCTTGCGGCGGTTATCAGGATGCATTTTAACCAATGGAAGGCGGTATTCCTCGCGGCACAGACCCAGCTTGGCGCAGGCAGCCTTGATGGGGACGGGGTTCGTCTCAATAAACAGGTCCTTGAATAGAGGATAATATTTCTGGTGCAGTTTCAGGGCAGCCTTGGCATCGCCTTTCAAGAAGCCGTGCACCATTTTCACCAGCTGACGCGGGATGACGTTTGAGGCAACACTAATGACTCCCTGTGCTCCTACAGACATGAAAGGCAGCGTCATGGAGTCATCGCCACTGAGAATTGTAAACTTCTTGTCCAACGCAGCGCGCAGTTGGCTGACACGATCAGGTGTTCCCCCAGCTTCCTTCATCGCAACTATGTTCGGACAGTCACCGGCCAGCCGAAGGGTGGTATTGACATCAATCTCGACGTTGCAGCGCCCCGGGATGCTGTAGAGACAGATTGGCAGATTGGTCGACCTGGCAATGGTGCTAAAATGCGCGTAAAGACCCTCCTGGCTTGGCTTGTTGTAATAGGGGCACACCTGCAACGAGCCGTCCGCCCCGGCGTATTCAGCCGACTTGGTCAGATGGATGGCCTCAGCCGTGGAGTTGGCGCCGGTGCCGGCCATCACCTTGGCCTGACCGTGAGCATAATACACCGCAAGCTCAATAACGCGGATGTGCTCCTCAAAATCCAGTGTCGGTGATTCGCCCGTGGTGCCGACAGGCACAATGCCATCCACTCCAGCCTTTATCTGCAGCTCAACAAGGCGCTTGAAGGCGACCTCGTCAAGCTGGCCATTGCGAAAAGGCGTAATGAGCGCGGTATAAACTCCGGTAAACATTGGACGGAAGGAAGCTAGCAGGTCGGGCGTCGAACTCAAGGCGTTTTCAAATCTCAATGACTCCCTCGTAGACAAACTCAGCTGGGCCGGTGAGGCGGACATTGTTCAGGTCTTCATCAAATGAAACCTCCATCGTATCGCCATTAAGCACATCCACCTTGATGGGCGATACAAAATTCCGCAAACGGTTGGCGATCATCGCGGCTGCGGCCACACCAGTGCCGCACGCAAGGGTCTCCCCCACCCCTCTCTCATATGTGCGCACGCGAATGTGACCAGTCTCAATAAGCTGAACAAAGTTAACATTGGTCCCCGCAGGCGCAAAATGCTCGTGATGCCGTATCTCACTGCCAAGTGATGCAACCATTGCCTCATCAGCATCATCAACAAACAACACCGCGTGAGGCACACCGGTATTAACCGAGTGGATTTGACGCTCTTCAATCGACAACGAGATAGTTTCATCAAGCCGCAAATCAGTGGGGTCAGTGAGATTCACCGTCACAATGGAGCCATCAATCTTCGCACGGATCACACCACTCACGGTAAGAAATGAAATCTCGCCATTCAGCTCTGTCACCCGGGACAGGTAGCGCGCAAAACAGCGCGCGCCGTTACCGCACATCTCGGCCTCGCTGCCATCGCTATTGAAAAAATCCCACGCCCAATCCACTTGATCGCTGGCGCAAGACTTCAGGAGAATCAGGCCATCGGCCCCCACACCCCGCTGGCGATGACACAAATGCGCCACCTGCGCCGCCGACAACATCACGTCACCGGCGCGATTATCGATCAGCACAAAGTCATTACCCGCACCATTCATCTTGGTGAACTGAATTTGCACAACAAAAAAATAAGGTAAACGGCCGGGTATTTCAATCCCACCCATAATTATAACCTCGCAAACCAAGACGCACACGGAGCCATATAGTCAGGAAAACTCCCAATCTGCCGGCCTTACCAATCCGTGTAGGCACTGGCCCCACCACACGAAACTTTGATTGTTCCATGACTCGCAGCAAGCGCCAATAAATCGCCCCCATACACTCAGCAGAAATCATGGACCGGCGATCCTCGGGCGGAAGCAGTTCAGCTGCTTTTTGATAATGACCCCTTGCGCGCAATGCGATTTCGACGGCAAGATTATGAAAGGCAACCGAATACTTATGAGTCAGTAACGAACGCGGATCCACACCATACTCCTCCATTGCTTTCTGTGGCAAATATATTCGACCGCGGTCAGCGTCACTCCCCACGTCACGAAGAATATTTGTCAACTGTAGCGCCTTGCCAAGGTGCACGGCATATTTTTGGCAATCATCATTGTGGTAACCAAAAATCTCGATGCTCAACAACCCCACAACTGACGCCACCCTGTAGCAGTATCGATCAAGATCCTCGAAGGTTTCATGCCTATCTTGAACCACATCTGTCTCCACACCGAGAATGAGTTCATCGAAATACGCAAAACTGAGGCCGTATCTTTCAATTATCGGCTGCAACTCCTGAACCACAACCTTTTGGGGGTTACCTCCTTCACAGGCACGCCGCACGTCCTGTCGCCAGTCGGCGAGCTCAGCCCGGCGCGTTTCAAGCGGACTCATCTCCTCATCAGCGATATCATCCACTTCACGACAAAAGGCATAAAGTGCGCTCATGGCAAGCCTGCGGGACCTGTCCAGAGCCAGAAATGCGGGAGCCAAATTAGAAGCGCTACGGCGCGTGATCGCCTGACTGACTTCCACGGAATCAGAATTATTCGCCACCACCACTACGGTTATTAGTGAGACCCAACTGCTGCATGCGATAGCGCAATGAATGACGTGTCATCTTGAGCTGCTCTGCACTTTGATTTACATTATATTGGTTATGTTTAAGAGCAGCACTGACAATTTTCCGTTCAAAATCTTCAACTGCCTCAGTAAAACCTAAATCCATATTGATTTGACCCCTATCGCCAAATTCCGTGGCCCCACGCAAACGAGCCTCAAGTTTGAAATCAGGAAGATTGCCGGGCTGCACTTCATCTGTCTGCTCCAATATTGCCGCACGCTCCATCACATTGCGCAGTTCACGTACGTTACCTGGCCACTTGTGCGAAAGCAGCTTGTCTTCAGCCTCTGTTGAAATTTTCAATCCCGAACGGCCCAAGTTCTGACAGTTCTGCAAAAGAAAATATTCCGCCAACAAAATTACGTCTTTGCCGCGCTCCCTAAGTGGTGGCGGGCAGAATTTCATGACGTTCAGCCGATGGTACAGGTCTTCGCGGAAATCATTTTCTTTGATTGCCTCAACGATATCCCGATTGGTCGCTGCGATAATGCGAACATCGACTCTTTTTTCCTCATTTCCCCCAACTCTGGTAAAACTTCCATCCTCCAGAAAACGCAGAAGCTTCGCCTGTAAAGGCCGGCCCATATCACCAATCTCATCTAAAAAAATCGTGCCTCCATCAGCCTCTTCAACACGACCAGTCTTGGTGCGCAGCGCCCCAGTAAAGGCACCTTTCTCATGGCCGAAGAGTTCACTCTCCAGTAGTGTCTCGGGGATTGCGGCGCAGTTTAGGCGAATATAATTCTTGTCACTGCGAGCACTGCTACTGTGGATGGCACCAGCCACAAGCTCCTTGCCCGTGCCGCTTTCACCGAGAATGAGCACGGTGGAATCTGTCGGAGCCACAGTTTCAATAAATTGTCGAAGTTCCCCCATATTCGGAGAATCACCGACAATCTGGTTCACTTCGTAAACATTATTTTTTCCTGCGCGCGCTCGCAGGCTTTTGTTCTCTTCAATAAGATTGTGAGTCTCTCCGCAGCGCTCCACTGCATGAAGCAACTCTTCGGGAGCAAAAGGTTTTGAGAGATAATCTATCGCACCGTTTTGAATGGCTTGCACTGCAAGCTTAGGCGTGGCAAATGCGGTAATAATAATCACCGGCATCCCAGGCCAATCAGTTGCGGTTCGCTTTAGGAGATCGTAACCACTCATACCACCTAATCGAGCGTCTGTGATCATCATAAAATATCTAGAACCTGATTCAGAGAGACGCTCAAGAGCTTGTTCTGCCGATTCGGATAGATCCACTGAATAACCCTCATCCATCAACAACTCACGGATCGTTTCCCGCATATTGGGCTCGTCATCAACAACCAGAATGGATGGCAGGTTTAAACTCATGCCTTATTGTCTTGCAAAAGGACTCGGGTTGGGAAGGTTAAGATGAATTCGGTCCCCTTTCCAAGCTCGGATTCCATTAGAATTGAACCACCGTAAAGCTCCGTGTTCTGCTTAACTATCGCCAAACCCAGACCGGTTCCTTTTTCCTTGGTGGTAAAATAGGCTTCAAAAATCTGCTCCCGCTGATTCGCAGGCACCCCGGGCCCTGAATCTTTGACCCGCAATTCTATCGTATAATTTTTCCCAGGCTTACAATTCACAAAGATCTGCCCTCCGCTCTCAGTTACATCCCGAGCATTAACCAGAAGATTTATCATGATTTCACGTAAATGTGCACGTTGCATCATTAACGTTGGTAAAATTATGGAAATATCTAGATTCACCAGAATCCCGAAATTGTTATTCTTCGGAAACACTTCATTCAAAGCATTCGCCAGTTCATCTTTCACTATTATTTTTTCTACTTTGCCTTCCGATAGCCTCGCATATCCCATGAGTTCAGTTAGTATCATATCTGAACGTTCGACCTCGCTCCGGATCATTTCTAGCTGCTTGGAGGATTCATTTTTATCAGTACCAATATTTCGTCCCATCGTATAAGCTGCGTTGTTAATTATGGCCAAGGGATTTTTCAATCGATGCGCAATTTCTGCCGCCAATCGCCCCGTTGAGCGCAACTGCTCACGCCGCAAAGCATATTCTCGAGCATCAAATTCAGCCTGCCGGTCACGGTCAAACAACACCTGAACCCCGTAACACAGTGCCGTCATTAACACCAAAAAGAAAACGCGAATGGTAAAAAGAGACCCTTCATATAGCTCTGGTGATTGATTCAATTCGCCAACACCAAACTCGCCTCCTCGCTCAATTGCTGCAGCTTCAAAACCCCAAGGATCCATCAGATCCTGAGCAATCCAACCTCTCCAAACAAAAATCGCTGCGGCGTACCCCACAATAGTCAGGAGATTTATGGAAATTTGTGTCACGGGAATCGGCACACTGATAGCATTTCGCACTATGAGAACAATAAACATCCAATAGACCATACTATCCAGACCACCAGTAATTACCACCAACCCCGACACTACGATAGCATCAATAATATTCATCACCAACATCACCCAATGCACCACTCTCAAAGGCCAATTATTGAAGAACAGTAAGAATACGATCACTCCTATACTCACGAACACGTATCCCAAAAAAAACTGCTGCACCGGTTCCAGCGCAATTTCAATACGCTCACGTAAAATAAAATCCTTGTTCTCAACATACTCAGAAAAGAAAAGAAAGTAGGCAAGCAGGCCCAACACCGCTATTTTTACAGGTACACCAATATCACGCTCCATCAGTTTGATTCGGCGATAGTGTTGATCAGAATCAATCGACGAAGTGCTGACGAGACTAAAAAAGCGCTTGATGTTATCGAGTGCTGACATTCAGGGCGCGAGTTTTACAATGCCAAACCTACCGCCTGCAAGGCTGTTGCGGCTATATCTTCAATGGGAGCCAGCCTACCCAGACCCTCACAACCGCAAGCCAACTCACCCTCAAAAGGACCCACGATCCGCGCTCCGCGTTTAGTCAAGGTGACTACGTTGGCCTGAGTGGCCGGGTGTTGCCACATTTTGTCGTTCAATGCTGGGGCAATTATGAGGCCAGCACCTGGTTTCAGGGCGAGCGCAATACACCCGAGTGCGTCACCCGATAAACCCAAAGTCAGTTTGGCAATGGTATTCGCAGTCGCTGGAGCGATCAGCAGCAAATCCGCCCTATTCGCCAGTTGAATATGCGTAGGACACCAACCTTCCTCCTCATCATAAAGACTCGCAATCACTGGGTTTTTTGAAAGAGTTTTAAACGGTAACGGCGAAATAAACTCCTGAGCAGCCTCCGTCATCACCACATGCACATCTACACCGGCCTTTGTGAGCAATCCACACAAGTCAACTGCTTTGTGAGCCGCAATGGAGCCAGTAACCCCGAGTACAACGGTTTTCTTATCCGCCATTATCCGTTCTTTAATGAATGGTAAATTGCCTGCACACGCTGCCAGTCCTCTTCTTTTGTTCGACTGGCAACGACGTAATCAAACCTATTCCCTTGTTCCATCTCCAACTCCGCAACAGCAAGTCGCTTTTTGATCGTTTCCGAACCATCCTCACCTCGTAACTTCAGCCGATTGCTTAACTCAATGATATCAACTGTCATTAAAATAATCGCCATCTTCGCATTTTTCAGTTGTTCGTCTTGATCCGCAATCGCACAAATAGACAGTGCGCCTTGGACGTCATTCACAAGCAATACGTTCCGGCCCGAGGCAAGCATCTCGCGCACCGACGATTTCGTGGTTCCATAACGCTTGCCGTAAACCTCCGCGTGCTCCAGAAATTCTACCGCCTTCACGCGACGAATGAATTCTTTTTCACTCAGAAAATGATAATCCACGCCAGTTGTTTCGCCATCACGCGGCTCGCGGGTGGTGCACGTAACAACACGGACAAGATCATCACCTTCAGATAACAGCCGTTTAGCCACCGTTGTCTTCCCGACTCCCGAAGGCCCGGAAAGCACTAGCAAAATCGGATTTGATTCGACACCCATTACTCAACATTCTGAACCTGTTCCCGGAATTTTTCCAACTCACTTTTCAAGGCCACCACCCAGCGTGAGATCTGTGCATCGTTTGCTTTCGAACCAATAGTATTAATTTCCCGGTTCATTTCCTGCGATAGAAAATCAAGCGTTCGCCCCACCGGCACCGCTGACTCGGCGTAGTCGTCAAATTGATCGAAATGACTATCAAGTCGCGTCAATTCTTCAGTTATATCAATCCGATCCGCAAAGATTACCATCTCTTTCATGACTCGCTCCTCATCAATATCAACTTCCGCGCTTGCTGCGCGCAAGCGTTCGCACAATTGCTCACGGTGACGCTTGGCGGTTTTCGGCGCCTGCCTTGTAATAGCCGCCACAGCTTTTCTCATCAGGCCAATGCGTTTTTTGAGGTCCTTATATAAATTGGACCCTTCCCTAGTGCGCATCGCAAGCAAATCAACCAACGCCGATCGGAGCGCCTTTCGAAGCGCAGGCCAAAGGTCTTCCACCTCCAGGACTTCTTCAGTTTGCTGCAAAACACCAGGTGCCCGAAGAATGATATCTATACTAAGATCGTCACTGAGCTTCATTTCCCGGGCCAGTTTACGGTATTCACGCGCGTAGCGCTTGGCCAACTCGACATCTGCTCTCACTTTTGCTTTGTCGTTGGCCGATGCTGAAAAATCCACTCGAGCCACAATACGTCCACGCGGAATCCTGGAGTTGATCTCATCGCGCACACGATTCTCGAGCACATCCAATTCCCTCGGGAGGTACAGCGACAACTCCGCTTGTTTGCGGTTTACTGTGCTGATCTCGACTGTGAATTTAGCTCCATTACGAGCAGATTCACCGCGCCCATAACCGGTCATGGAATTCATTGACAAAAACCTTGGCAGATATTGGGCTCCTTTGAAAGCCGGAAGGCTACTCCTTCAATTTCTCGCTCACCCGCTCAACAACAATGGCTTTACCCGAGGCACCATCAACTTCGATCACCACACCTTGCAGTAGAACCCTACATTTTGCCACCGGAAAACGATGCGGTTGACTAGTAAGGAATTTCTGCACCACTGGTTCCCAATCTCGACCCAAAACACTGTCATGCGGTCCCGTAAAGCCGACATCACACAGAAACGCCGTGCCACCAGGAAGGATGGTTTCATCCGCAGTCTGTACATGGGTATGGGTTCCCACAACGGCGCTCACCTTTCCGTCCAGCATCCGACCCATAGCAATTTTTTCACTGGTGGCCTCCGCATGGAAATCCAAAAGGATAACCGAAGCTTTCGGCGCGAGCCGTTTTCTCTCTGCCTCCACCGCCAGAAATGGATTTTCCAATTCACCACGCATAAAAACCCGGCCTTGTGCATTGATAATCCCTACAGGCGGCAAACCATCACGTTCCAGAAGTGTACTGCCCTGCCCAGGTGTACCGGGGGGATAATTGATGGGCCGCACAAAACGCGACTCGCCGTTGAGCAGATCAATCACATCCCGATGATCCCATAGATGATCGCCGCAGGTAATGACATCCACACCGGCCGCAAAAATATCGACAGCTTTTTCCGGTGTTATGCCATTCCCCCCTGCTGAGTTTTCTCCATTTGCGACAACCACATCAAGATCATGTCGGAGGCGCAAACCAGGCAACAATTCCTTCACTGCCTTGCGACCAGGTGCCCCAACAATGTCTCCAATAAACAACAACTTCACATGGCAACAATAGCTGGTATTGGTTTGCGGCGCAATCTGCTTGTCATTCGCCGCTACACAGTGAGAATCGGCGCCTCATGAAATTCGCACATATATCTGCCGTATTCATCTGCCTCTTTATTGCCAACCAAACTCAATCAGCAAACGTTGCCGAGGAAATGGCAACCGCTGCCAACAACTTGCTCAACAGTCTTGATTCCAACGAGAAGGCTAAAGCCATTTTTGACTTTAATAGCAAGGACCGTCTCTATTGGCATTTTGTGCCCTCAGAGATGCTTGAAGGCGGCAACCGAAAGGGCCTTATGATAAAGGAGATGAATGCCAAGCAGCGCGCGCTCACGCACAAGCTGTTACTCACAGTTCTCAGCGAGGGAGGGCATGGCAAAGTGAAGAACATCATGTTTTTGGAGGAGATTCTTTTTGTGCTCGAAGGCAAGAACAGACGTTTTGTACGGAACTCAGATGCATATCATATTCTCATATTTGGCCAACCCGGCAAGAATACATGGGGTTGGCGTTTCGAAGGCCATCACTTATCCCTTAACTACACAATCGCCGCCGGCAAACTGAGAAGTGTACCGTCATTCTGGGGCAGCAACCCAGCAGTGTGCGACTTTGGCCCTGGCCGAACTCTTGTTGCCTTAAAAAATGAAGAGGAAACCGCCCGCAAGTTGCGACTCTCATTGAACGGTGCCCAAGCCAGACAAGCGACCATCGCCGATAAAGCGCCACGCGATATCCTGACCGCCGCGTTACCCAAAGTGGAGGCATTCGACCTGACTGGAATTTCATTCAAGCAACTCAAACAGGAACAACAAGCACTGCTTACCGCCCTCATAAAAGAGTATATTAATCGACATCGCACTATTGTAGCAAAAGAAGACTGGAACAAGATTGAAAAAGGCGGCTTGGACAAGATCCGTTTTTCATGGGCTGGAAGCACTAAGCAATTTGAGCCTCATTATTATCGAGTCCAAGGCCCAAGCTTCCTGCTTGAATACGCCAACACACAAAACGGTGCCAATCACATCCATGCGACATGGCGCGACTTCGCCGGTGATTTTGGCCGAGATATACTGCGCGAACATTTCCGCAAGAACCATTGATCAGTTCCCAGGTGATTGTTGTAGATTATTGGAAATATAGTCACCTGATGGATAATACCCCTCCCAATCGGTTTAATGTTGGCGACCGGCTTGAGGTGGAGATTGTCGACATGGCTTTCGGTGGCGAAGGGGTTGGAAAGCTTGAAGGCTTTGTGATTTTTGTTCCGTTTGTGATTACTGGTGAAGCGGCACTCGTGGAAATCACTGAAAGCAAAAAAGATTTTGCCCGGGCCAAGTTGTTGCAAATTCTCAATCCCTCACCCGATCGCGTGGATCCAAAATGCCAATACTTTGGCGAATGCGGGGGATGCCAGTACCAACACATCGATTACAAGGCTCAGCAGCACATCAAGCTGGAACAGGTGAAGAATCTATTCCGGCGTATCGGCAAGTTTTCGCCAGAGCTGATTGATAATCTGATCCCCTGCCCCACACCCTTCGCTTATCGAAATCGCATCATGATTCGCCGGCAATGGGACAAAAATAGGCAACGCGCTATTTATGGTTTTTTACGCGGGCAAAGCCGATTGGCTTTTGATCTTGAACGCTGTGAGATTGCCGAAGAAGCTCTTAACGAGCAACTGTTGGAGGTGCGAAAAAATCCACCACCCCGAAACATGCAAAAGGTGGTCCTGCGCATGATGCCCGACGATTGGGAGATTCACCGCGAATCGTTTTTTCAAAATAATTTCCATCTCCTACCAAAGCTTGTGGAAGTAGTGCGGGAGCAAATTTCCGATGCATCCACCAAGTACCTGGTGGATGCATATTGCGGCATTGGATTTTTCAGCATATCACTGGCAGACCTTCTGGAATCATTCGTGGGAATTGATATCGACAAGCAATGCATACTGCCGGCCCAAAAAAACCTTAGGGCGAGAGGTATTACCAATGGAGAATTCTTACTGGGCAAAACCGAGGAGCACATAGATGCCCTGCTTGATCGGTTCCCAAGCAAAGACACGACCATCATTCTTGATCCGCCGCGCAAAGGCTGCCGCAAAGAAGGTCTGGAAATGCTACTGAAAGCTTCACCAAAACAAGTCATTTACGTGAGTTGCCACCCCGCCACATTGGCACGCGACCTAAAGTGGTTGTGCGAAAACGGCTACGCGTTACAGAATGTCACTCCGCTGGACATGTTCCCGCAAACGCAACATGTAGAGTGCGTGGCGGATTTACGTCACTCCAGTTAGTATGGAATTCCATTGCGACGCGAGATAAAGACTTCCCATGCAACTTTCTGCAGGATCACTGCTTCCTGTTCATTCACTTGAAACAACCCACCATTGGAAAGGCCGAGCGGCGATTGCCAAGTGAGGTAGGCATAGAACATGCACGCGGTAAGATAGGCACCGTGCGGCGAAGGATGATAACCATCACGCTCACGCAACTGGATATTGGGGTGTCGCCCTTCGAGAATTTGCCACGCACGCCCCACTGGAACAACCGGACAATTGATGGTTTGCGCCACAAAATTATAACCACCTTCGGCTCGATCAAGGAATTCGCTTTGAGTGAAAAAAGGGTCCGACCGAGACTGCGGCAGGAAGAGTGCGGTTTGTGTCTTGGCAGCCTTAATGGCACCATCCAGCTTTTGGGCAGAACCAAGCATACGTTGCCATGCAAAAACTGGGATTTGGCTTTGCTCCTGCAGGATCACCACGTGCCAGGCAAGCCGATTGGTTGGATTGGTTATATCGCGAACAGTATGGCTGATGTTTGTACGGCTCTGGATATCTGTAAAATGATTTTCCAGGTTGTAACCACCCACAGCGCGCACAGAGGCCCTAATTTTTTGTTTTCCAATCCGACTCATTCGGGTGAGCACGGTTGGCATATCATGACCGCTGGTAAGGCTGTTACCAAGAAACAGCACACGGAGCGTATCAGGCAAAACGGGCCGATTGGTGCTGAGCACCACGCTGCCCAGCACATTGGTGGACGACCAAGGGTAGACCGGGATTGTAGGTGTGGAGCCAGCCACAGGTAACCAACGACCACGGGGCGTCCACGGATAATTCAGGCGCTGCGGAAGAATAAGCGGTGCGGACAGGTTGCTGTATTGCCCATTCCACCGGAGATTTAGGCGCAAATAGCGCTGAGGCGGCGAGGCTACTACATGATAGACACTAAACAGGGTGCCAACTAAAAGCAGGATGGATAAATACCGGCGCACGTGATTTACCTTTGTCCGATCCAAAATAACCCAATAGAGGGCAGAGTCAAACCCAAGGACCCCATTACTGTATTTTGTTGTTACTGGAAAATCAGCGTTGCAATTGGGTCCAGCTCGGCTTAAATGCCGGCCTCCATCGGGGTGTAGCGCAGCCTGGTTAGCGCGCGTCGTTCGGGACGACGAGGTCGAGAGTTCGAATCTCTCCACCCCGACCATTTTTCAAAATTTTCTTCGCTGATTACGCAGATTAGTAGTACTGGCGTTTGAATAATGATTTATATTCGCTGCCAACAGGAATCGAATATCTATGGGTGGGGCACATCCCCCTCCCTCATAACCCCTCCTACCTCGGCGGCGCACACCTGCTGCAAGGCAAATGACTCAGGCGGGCGTTTTTCAGTGCTACCGCAATTTTTGATTTTTTCAAATAACTGCAATTTCCCCGGTGATATTTTTTGCCACTATGAGTGACGAAAACTTGAGCGACCGGTTTTCCTGCAGGCTCTTTGAATGGTTGAGCCAGCTCCTTCAAAACCGGCGGTGCACAGGCACTACAGGGCGTATATCGCCCAAAAACACCTATCAGTGTCGAGGGCAGCTTTGATTTTGCAACAAAACGGCAATCGTCCCGGTGATATTTGGCACCCGTGCGACTTACAAAGACCGGTGTAGTTGGCTGCCCAATCTCCATCTTCGCCACGCCCTCCCCTCGCCTGAAGTCCCAGGGTGGCGTGGGGTTTGAAACGGACCAGATGCCCGCCTTCGCCGCTCTTGCCTTGATTTCCGCAGTGGCCATGGAGACGTCCTTGCTATAATACTTGTAATGCCAGGCCATCCCTTCCTTAACCATCTCGAGGTTGATCCACTGCTTACCGATATACACGTCCCCTAGAATGCGCTTGTAACGGTCCATCTCCTCAAACTTGATGGTGACCACCTTGCCAAAGACCTTCTTTGAGAGTGCCTGCTTGGCCTTGGTTCCAAAGTCCTGCGAAGATTCCGGGCAATCAATATGCTGAAGCCGAACTTTATATTGTTTCTTACTTTCATACAGTACGGTGAGTGTGTCGCCATCAGAAACGCCCACCACTTTGCCGGTAAACTCAAAGGCTTGGGCAGTGAGGGTGAGAAGAAGTACGAAAATATATTTTATCATTATTCGGTTTCTTTCATTGAGTTATTCAGGTCGCTTTGAATCCACCATTTTGGTTCGCGTCGAAGGCGTTGAATTAATTGCACATCAGCGGGAGGGAATTCGTATTTTCCTAACTCAACCGCATCCACCCATTTAAGGCTCTGGCAATCCAATGGTTTGGGATTCCCTGAGAAAATTTTACATTGAAAGAATCTTATTTTCACTTTGTGCCCCAGATATTCATGACTGGTGATTTCCAGCAATTCCTCCACGGTGACATTTACACCCAACTCCTCCATCAATTCACGACGAAGACACTCCTCGAAGGTTTCACCGGGCTCAATTTTCCCGCCTGGGAATTCCCACAGACCACCCAAGTGATCAGATTCATGACGCTGGGCAATAAGCAGTCGACCTTCGCGAAACATCACACCCGCAGCCACTTCAATGGGGTCATCCATCTATTTCCAAAAAAAATCCCCGGCCGCAACCGGGGGTGGAACAAAACATAAATAAACTCACCGTCCTGGATACTCCAAAACCGCCTCTTCCTCCTCCTCTTCCTCGGCAAAAAGAATATGGCCACAAATCACACCAGCCAACGCGCCTCCAAGCATTGGACCAATCCAGTAAACTATCTGGAAAGACCACTGCCCAGAAACCAATGCCGGCCCGAAGGCACGCACGGGATTCATTGCCGCCCCGGTTAGCATCCCACCAACCAGAATACCCACCGCCACTGCACCACCCACTAGAAACCCCATAGCCATACGGTTTTTATGTCTTAACCCAGCAAACACAGCCAAGCCCCATAAAAAAGTTAGCATCGCTTCAACCACAATGGCCTGCAAAATCGTAACCCGCTGCGAACCGGGCACTTCACTTGGCAACCTTTGCATTTGCGGGTTAGGTGCCGGGACAACTTCAAATCGCGGCGGAATACGAGGGGTTCCTGCCGCCACCGGATCCAGCATGGTCGCAGTTCGTTGACCGGTGGTTTCCATAATAGGACCCCTCTCTATCCATTCTAATTTTTCATTCGCCCCAAGGAAATTCGAAAGGATGAAGCACGCCATTACAGCCGCAACAACCTGCACTGGGATAATAGCCAGCGCACGAGTCAGTGGCAGTTTCCCTCCCAACAACATGCCAAGCGTAATGGCAGGGTTGAATTGGCCACTACCCAAACTGGAAAAAGCAGCAACCATCACGCCCACAGCGATACCGCACGCCAAGCCCGCGCCAAGAAAATCCGGATACCACCAATACGCGGTGCTAACAGCTATGAAAATAACAGCAAAGGTCCCGATAAATTCCGCCATCAATTGGCGCACAATGGACATAATGTCCCCCGCTCTATCAGTAGACGGAGATGGGCCTTGGCCCTGCGCTGGCCAATTTACAACCTGGCCAGGCACCCCTTCCGCTCCAGCAACAACCGTCGGCCCATAGGCCGACGACGGAGAAGCACCCCGATACTCCACTGGTGGATTTCCCGTTACTTCAGACATACTTTCCTCCTTGCAAACTCGCCGTGAACTACAGCGTACTTGGAGTAAATGGAAAAGGCTCTGCCGCGTCAAGGCAGAAATATCCGCCGCAAAATCCCGCTCTACTGTTTCTCTCCCCCTGTATCCTGGGGCGGAGGATCGTCCCTCTTGGGCACCTTGGAACTCCCTTGTGGAGTCAAGGTCTCCGGCTTGATCGACCTTTCCTCCACCACTTCTTTGGACTCCAAGCTATTGGAGAGTCGCTGAGCTTCACTTCTCCAAAAACCTGTAACAAAACGTGATTGCCCACTTTCAGATACTTGACCCAGCAACTCCTTTGCCTTGACCACGTCCGGCGTTACCTTTGCCAAATAAAGCTTGGCCAATGCGACACGCGATTGCATTGCTTCAGTGCTCTCCGGAGACTGACCGATGACTTTCAAATATCCCTTTATGGCTCCTTCAGCCTGTCCCGCAGCATCTCGGCTGGCGGCTGCTCCAAACAATGCCGCCGAAGCAAGAACACCCGAGGGGTTTGAGGAATAGAATCCCTCAAAAGCCTCCTCAGCCTTGTCATAAGCGCGCTCATCAAACAGCGAACTTGCGGCGAGAAAACTGGCGTTGACGGCTGCAGCTGTGCCGGGGTTATCACCCGCCACCTTCTGCAACCTTGCCGATGTCAACAGATTGGTACTGCCTCCATCAATCTCAATGTCAGGATCGTACGCTGCCAAATATTCCTCGGCCGCCTTTATTTCATCCTGTTCTTTGCCAACTTTATTGACATACCAAATCATTCCCGCGCCCAAGGCAATGACAATGGCCAAGACCACTTGTGTGCGATTTTCAACCAGCCATTCCCAAAAATCAACTAGCTTGTCCGGATGTGTCTCTGCGGGCTCCACGGGCCGCGAATCATGGGAATCCACGAAAAAAACGCAAGCCACAAATGGTTTGCGCTGGACGCTACATTCTTCCGCCTTTAATAATTTCTCAGTGAACGGGCAACTCACACAATATCTGCCAGTGCTGATTTTATTGTTGGTCGCCTTAGCCTTTGCCGGTGGCAACCTGCTTGTTTCGGTCCTGCTTGGCAAATGGTTTGGTAAACGCACCAACCGCATCGCCGCCATCAAGAACACCCCTTATGAATGCGGGATGCTCCCTGAAGGGGCCGGCTCCAGCCAGATGTCGGTCAAGTTTTACCTCGTGGCGATGCTCTTTATCCTGTTTGACATCGAGGTCGTGTTCCTCTTTCCATGGGCTGTTGTCTACAAGGACATGCTCGCCACACATGCTACCCTGATCTTTGGCAGCATGATCTCCTTTCTCGGCATCCTATTGGTTGGCTACGTCTATGCCGTAAAGAAAAAAGCCTTTGACTGGAAAGGATAGACTGCCATGGGCGACCCCCTGCCCCCCATCAAGTTCGGCACCTCTGGTTGGCGCGGCCTGATTGCACGCGACTTCACCTTTGCCCGCGTCCGCCTCGCCATGCAGGGCATTGCTGATTACCTGAAAACTCAAAGGCGCAAGCTTAAGACCAACAAGGTTATCATCGGCCACGACACCCGATTTCTTGGTCCGGAACTCTCCCTGACTGCCGCTGAGGTGCTGGAGGCCAACGGCTTCAAGGCGCTCCTCTGCGAACGCGACGCACCTACGCCGGTCATCAGCCACACCGTCCGCACCCGTAAAGCCCTGGGAGGCATCAACATGACCGCAAGCCATAATCCGGCCGAATATCAAGGCCTGAAATTTTCCCTTGCCAACGGTGCCCCGGCCACACTTGAGATCACCCAAAAGATTGAGGCCAACATTACCAAGCGCCAGAGACAAAAATGGACCTTTGATGCGGTGGTCATTGGCGCCTACCAATGCAAAACCATCGACCCGCGCCCGACCTACCTCAGGCGCCTACGCCAGCTCGTTGACCTAAAGGCCATCAAAAAGGCGAAGATGAAAATCGCCGTGGAACTGATGTATGGAACTGGGCGCGGCTATCTCGACACTTTACTGGAAGAAGCAGGAGCTAAAGTCACCCGTTTCCATGAGAAACCCAATCCGCTCTTTGGCGGCAAACCGCCTGAACCTAATACCGAAGGGATGTGTGAGGCAGCAGCCTGCGTGGCCTCCGGAAAAGCCCAGATGGCCTTGGGTCTGGATGGGGACGCAGACCGCTTTGGTGTCGTCGATAAGGACGGCACTTGGCTTACGCCCAACCAGATTCTGGCCCTTACCCTGTATCATCTTAAAAAAAACCGTAAATGGAATGGAGCAGCGGTACGCACGGTTCCCACCAGCCACATGATTGATGCCATCGCCGATCATCTGGGCGTGAAACTTCATGAAACGCCGGTGGGCTTCAAACACATCGGAGCACTCATGGAAAGTGAGGCAATTATTGTGGGAGGCGAAGAAAGCGGAGGCCTGAGCGTGAAAGGCCATGTGCCTGAGAAGGATGGCATCCTTGCCTGTTTACTGATGGCCGAACTGGTGGCGGTGGAAGGCAAACCATTGGGTATAATTCTTAAGCAACTGGAGAAACACATTGGCCCATTTTATACCGACCGAATTAATATGCAGATCAATCTCAAGCAAAAAGAGGCCATTCTCAAGCGGCTCGCGAAAGGCTTGGATAAAATTGGCACGGTCAAGGTGGAAAATTTTATTACGACTGACGGCTACAAGTTCCTGCTACCCAAGGGCGAATGGGTGGCCTTTAGGGCTAGCGGCACTGAACCGGTTATCCGATGCTATTTGGAAACCAAATCTGCAGCCCAGATGAAACGACTGCAAACTGCCTGCCGAAAGCTGCTGAAATGAAGCTCACCCCCTTCTTTCTTGCCCCCTTCTTTCTTGCCCCCCACCATGAGGGCTCATGAAGGTCCGTATTCTTGAGGGAGAAACCCGGCTGATCAACCTGCGCACACGCATGCCATTTAAATACGGCATCGCGACCATGACCGATGTGCCCTACGCCTTCTTGAAGTTGTCCGTTGAAATAGATGGAAGCGTGCACAAAGGTTTTGCGGCCGACAATCTCCCGCCCAAGTGGTTTACCAAGATTGCCCAAACGCCGCTCGGGAAAGAAATGGTTGAGATGCTGCGTGTTATTGAACACGCCCGCGAAACAGCCATCGGCATGGAAGCCAATTCCCCATTTGATTTGTGGCTCGACCTTCACGCGGCTCAATCGGCTTGGGGTGAAAGTGAAAATCTAGCCCCCCTACTTTCCGGATTTGGCACTTCCATGGTTGAGCGCGCCCTAATTGAAGCCTGTTGCCGGAGCACAGCTAAACCCCTCGCCGCTGCCCTACGTGATCAGGATCTTGGCCTCAGTATGGGCGCTATCCAGATCCAGATGGGGGCCACTAAAGCCCACGAGTGGCTGCCCCAAAAACCCTTGTCCTCCATCATTGCCCGGCACACCGTGGGATTGGCTGATCCTCTTTCGCCCGAGGATATTCCCGATGACGAACGCGTGTCCGATGCCCTGCCACAGGCCCTCACCGACTGCATCACCACCTACGGCCTCTGTCATTTCAAAATCAAGGTCAATGGCCAACCCGACACCGATTTTGAGCGACTCAAGGGCCTTGCCAAAATTATCACTTCCCACGCTCCCGCCGACTTTGCCTTCACGCTGGATGGCAATGAACAGTTTAAGTCCATCACCGATTTTCAATCCTTCTGGCAGAGAATAAAGGACACTGACGAATTGCGTGATTTTTTTGGCCGACTCCTCTTCATTGAGCAGCCGCTGCACCGGGACATTGCGCTGGAAGAATCCCTCTACGACCAATTCGAGCAATGGCCCGATCGGCCGCCGGTGATTATCGATGAATCCGATGCCACCCTTGAGAGTTTAACCACCGCCCTGCGTCTGGGTTACGCCGGCACCAGCCACAAGAACTGCAAGGGCATATTCAAGGGTATCACCAACCGTTGCCTCATCGAGAAACGCGCCCAAGAAGGCGACCAGGTGGTCATGAGCGGCGAGGATCTCTGTAACGTTGGCCCCATCGCCCTGCTTCAAGACCTGGCAGTTTGTGCAGCACTGGGCATCGAAAGTGTGGAGCGCAATGGCCACCATTATCATTCAGGCCTCTCGCAATTACCCCAGTCCATGCAGGAATCCATACTGGAACACCACGCCGATCTTTATCACCAAGGCTCCGATGACTGGCCCACCCTTAATATTCAGGAGGGCCGCTTGTCGATGGATACTATCAATAAGGCACCATTCGGTGTCGGGTTTGAGGTTGCCATGGACAAGCTGATACCGGCCTCCGATTGGGAACCGCCCATTCGCCCATGAAACGCGAACTTCGCGAGGCTTACCGTCTGATGCGCAGGGAATTCGGCCACCGTAACTGGTGGCCCGGCGACACACCTTTCGAGATTTGTGTCGGCGCCATACTCACACAAAACACCTCGTGGAAAAACGTTGAGCACGCCATCACCAATCTCAAGACGGCCAAGGTATTAGCGCCCCGCAAAATCCATGGGCTCACCCACGAAGAGTTAGCCCAACTCATTCGGCCCGCTGGTTATCTCAATATCAAAGCCAAGCGCCTCCGCAATTTTGTCAATGTGCTCGTTGGGGAACACAACGCCAGCCTGAAGCGAATGTTCAATGGAAAAACCCCTGTCATCCGTGACCGTCTCCTGGCCATTAACGGCATCGGCCCGGAAACCGCCGACAGTATGCTGCTCTATGCCGGAGATCATCACAGCTTCGTCATCGACGCTTACACCAAGCGTATCTTTCAACGCCACGACTGGTGCAACGAAGTTGCAGACTACGATGATTTACAGGCACTCTGCTCCAGAGCCCTCAATCAGAAGTCCGGCGAGGCAAGACAGGATTACTGGCAGGATTACCATGCCCAGCTCGTCGGCGTGGGAAACCGCTTCTGCAAACCACGCAACCCGTTGTGTGCCAAATGCCCGCTGGAGTCGCTTCTCCCAAATGAAACTTGCACCAGCGGTAATCAACGCTGAATCTCTCCCAACGTGTCTGAGGACAGCCATAACACGCTCATCATTGTGCCAACGTACAACGAGCAGGACAATCTGCCCGGCATTGTGGAGGCGCTGGGCAACTTGCCGGTGGATATGCTGGTGGTGGACGATAACTCCCCCGATGGCACCGGCGATATGGCCGATGAGTTTGCCGAGAAACACAACTATGTGCATGTGCTGCACCGCAAGGAAAAGGATGGTCTGGGCCGCGCCTATTGCGCGGGATTCGAGTGGGCACTAAAACACGACTATGAGTTCATCTTCGAGATGGACGGCGATTTCTCGCATGACCCCAAGGACATCCCGCGCTTTCTGGAAGCAGCAGAAGACGCTGATTTGGTCCTGGGGACACGGTATCGAGGCGGCATTCGCGTGATGAACTGGCCGTTGTCCCGGCTCATCCTCAGCATGGGCGCTGCAAAATACGTTAAGTGGATTACCGGCATGCCGTTCACTGACCCCACCGGCGGTTTTAAGTGCTTCCGGCGGTGTGCGCTCGAAAGCATCGATATTCCCAAGGTGCGCTCCAATGGCTACAGTTTCCAGATCGAGTTGACCCACAAAATCTGGCGACAGGGACTGCGCGTGGCAGAGGTGGAAATTGTCTTCTCGGACCGCCAGGAAGGCACCTCCAAGATGTCCGGCAATATCGTGTGGGAGGCCATCTGGATGGTTTGGCGGTTGTGGTTTCAGAATGGATTAAGGCGCTGGCCAAGAAAGAAGAAGTCATGAGTAAAATCAACGTGGGCATCGCAGGCACCGGCTTCATGGCGGTGGCACATCTCAAGGCTTACCGGCAACTGGATAATGTGCGAATTGCGGCACTGTGCAACCCCAGCGGCAGACATCTTGATGGCGATTTTTCTGACGTATTCGGCAATGTCGGCGACGACGAACCGGTAAAACTCGACATGGACGGCGTAAAGGCATTTCGCGATTACGATGCAATGCTGGCGGACGATGAAATTCAACTGATCGACATCACCACACCTACTTTTTTGCACCATGAACAGGCATTGGGTGCCCTTCGTGCGGGCAAACATGTGCTGTGCGAAAAACCACTGGCGCGAACCAGCGAACAGGCGCGTGAAATCGTGGAGGCATCCAGAGAGGCCAAGGGCTTTTTCATGCCAGCGATGTGCCTGCGTTTTTGGCCGGAATGGGCCTGGGTGAAGTCAGCCGTGGACGACGGCCGTTTTGGCAAAGTGTTGAGCGCTCGATTCCGGCGCGTGGCAGAGGCTCCAGCCTGGGGACAGTCCAATTTTCTTGATGGGGAGAAATCCGGTGGTGGACTCCTCGACCTGCACATTCACGATGCAGACTTTGTCCTGCACTGTTTTGGGTGGCCAAAGGGTATTTACGCGCAGGGCCATACCAAGGTCAGTGGCCAGATCGATCACGTGATGGCGCAGTACGAGTTTGAGAATGGGGCAGCGGTCTCGGCAGAGGGTAGCTGGGCCATGACCAAGGGCTTTGGCTTTAACATGTCCTACACCGTGAATTTTGAGCAGGCAACAGTGGATTTTGACATCGCCCGGGAAGAGGAACCCCTGAAACTCTTTGCAGAAGGTAAAGAACCCCAAACACTCAAGCTTGATGAACTCGATGGTTACACAGGCCAGATCACCCATCTACTGGAGGCGATTGAAACCGGCCAACCTCCCACTCGGGTCACGCCCGAGGATGGGCTGCGTTCGGTGGAACTATGCGAGGCGGCGAAGCGATCGATTGAAACCGGCGACACCGTTTCCCTCTGATTAATCAGTGAGGAATATAACTCGGCATTAAAAGCTACCGCTGCACGCGCGCACCGCCACCGGCCATGAGGCGCTCGACCTCTTCCTTTGTGGCCATTGAGGTGTCACCGGGCGTGGTCATGGCCAGGGCGCCGTGGGCCGCGCCGTACTCCACGGCCTGTTGGGGGTCGCCGGTGGTGATGAAGCCATAAATCAAGCCACTGGCGAAACTGTCGCCGCCTCCGACGCGATCGAAAATTTCCAGATCGGTGCGATTGGTGGCCTCGTAAAAGTTACCATCAGCCCAGAGAATAGCACCCCAATCGTTCACCGTGGCGGATTTGACGGCACGTAACGTGGTGGCAGTGACCTTGAAATTTGGAAATTCCTTTACCGCCGTATTGATCATGTTCTTGAAGGCATCAATCTCAATCGCTGAAATATTCTCATCAACCCCCTTCACCTCAAAGCCAAGGCAGGCCGTGAAATCCTCTTCATTGCCAATCATCACATCAACGTACTTGGCAATTTCTCGATTAACCTCCTGCGCCTTGGCCTGGCCCCCGATGCTATCCCAGAGACTGGGACGATAGTTCAGGTCATAGGAGACAACGGTGCCATGTTCCTTGGCCACCTGCACCGCCTCAATGACCATCTCCGGCGTGGTGTCCGACAAGGCGGCAAAAATGCCTCCGGTATGAAACCACCGAACCCCATCCTCTCCAAAAATCTTCTGCCAGTCGATGTCGCCCTTTTTAAACTGGGAAGCAGCGGTGTTACCCCGGTCCGGCACGCCTTTGGCGCCACGAACGCCAAATCCACGTTCGGTAAAATTCAAACCGTTGCGTACCGTGCGCCCGATACCGTCATAATCACGCCACTGGACATAATCAACATCAACGCCTCCCTGCAGGATGAAGTCCTCAGTCAATCGGCCCACC
>CAZTTU010000039.1:0-22004 GCA_964616045.1 uncultured Verrucomicrobiota bacterium
TGAGTAAAGCGCGTTACATCATGATTGGCGGATTCCTTGGCGCGGGAAAAACCACGAGTGTAGCCGCGTTGGCACAGCACCTGAGCGATTCCGGCCAGACCGTGGGGCTTATCACCAACGACCAGGGTCGCGAGCTGGTCGACACCGCAATGCTGCGATCCAAGGGATTTGCCACCGAAGAAATTCCGGGCGGCTGCTTTTGTTGTCGGTTTAATTCACTTGTCGATGCTGCGGGAAAGCTCACCGAGCAGACTCGGCCCGATGTCTTTATCGCTGAGCCCGTTGGCAGTTGCACCGATTTGGTGGCTACTGTCACCTATCCCTTGCGCCGGATCTATGGGGATGATTTTAACATTGCCCCCTTGAGCGTGCTGGTTGATCCGGTGCGTGCTTCACGTATCTTTGGTTTGGCCGAGGGCGGCCAGTTTTCCGAGAAGGTGACTTACATTTACCGCAAGCAGCTGGAGGAAGCTGATCTTGTTGTCATCAACAAGACTGACCTGCTGGAGCCTGATGCACTCACCGCTTTGTCTGCCAATCTCGAAGAAGAATTCCCCCATGCCGAGGTGCTGCAGGTTTCCGCCCGAACGGGTGAGGGGATGGACGACTGGTTTTCCAAGATCACCGATTCTGAACAGATCTCACGGAACGTGATGGAGGTGGATTACGAAATTTATGCCGAGGGCGAGGCGCTTTTGGGTTGGCTAAACGCCACTGTGCAACTCAATGGAGCCGATGTCTTTGAAGCCAAGCCCCTGCTGCTGCAGCTGGCAAATGACATCCAGAATCAGTTGAATGAAGTGTCTGCTGAAATAGCGCACCTCAAGATGACCTTAAGCCCAGATGCCGGGCTGGGTGGCGAGGTTGCCATTATCAACCTGGTGCGGAACGATTTTGTGCCCGAGCTATCGGCGGATCTTGATGAAACTATTAGGAGTGGACAGCTCATTATCAACCTGCGCGCTGAAGGTGACCCCGATGCCTTGCGTGCTGCCGTGGAAAAAGCAATTGGCAACACGCCAGTCGGACTCACTGCCACTTTGGATCACCTTGAACATTTCAAGCCCGGTAAGCCCGAGCCTACGCATCGGGTAACAGATCTGGTGTGACTTTACGCAGTTGGCAAAAGGGCCTCTTCTGATTAGTCTCCCCGTATCCATGGCCGATAAACCGCGCATATTGTTTTGCCACTGCAACTACGCGCAAGTGGTGCCGCCGGAGGTGAAGGCCGGTGTGCTGCAAAAATTATGCGCCTCGGGCCAGTCTTTTGAGGCGGTGGCAGATTTGTGTGAAATGTCAGCCCGCAGGGATCCCACATTAAGCCGGCTGACAGAAGGGGATGTCCCCGTGAAGGTAGCCGCCTGCTATCCGCGGGCGGTAAAATGGTTGTTCGGATCCTGCAAGGCACCACTGAATGGAGCAAGCACGGAGGTCGTGAACATGCGGGAATTGTCGACAGAGGATGCAATCGAAGCTTTGTTGCATGAGACGGTATCCCCGAACCTGCCGGAGGATGGAGCCCCGGCAACCGTGAATGGGGAGAAGAAGATTTAACCATGGCAATTGCTGAAGAAACCACGTTGCGTGTCGTCCTTTATGAGGGCGAGGATGCGCAGGCGTTGTCGGCAGGGGAGCGATGTGCATCATTAACTGCCCTCCTGGAAAAGGGCTATTCTGTCACCTGCGCCGGTAATGGCGAGGTGGCGCCATCCGATGGCAGCGCACTCTTGGTATTGGGTAGATTTGAAAACGGTAATTTGCCACAGGGCGAGGATACAAATGGCCAGGTGCCGATCCGTTTCCGAGATATCAACGGGCTGGACTCCAATGGCATCATTGATCTGGTGGAGGAGGAACGCGAAGCCTCCCAATCAGCCAGGCATGGCGATTGGAAGCCATGGTTTCCGGTGATTGACTATGACCGGTGCACCAACTGCATGCAGTGCCTCTCCTTTTGTCTCTTTGATGTGTACGCCGTGGATGAGGAACAACAGATCCAGGTGCAGAATAATGACAACTGCAAAACCAACTGCCCGGCCTGCAGCCGCGTCTGCCCGGAGGCGGCCATCATGTTTCCCAAGTATAAGAACGGCCCGATCAATGGCGATGTGGTGAGTGATGCGGATCTTAATCGCGAGAAGATAAAAATCGACATCTCTTCATTGCTGGGCGGTGACGTTTACCAGATGCTGCGCGACCGCAGTGAACGGGCTCAGAACCGTTTCTCAAAGGAACGCAGTTCCGACAAGGCGTTGAATGAGCGCAACAAGTGCCTGGTGAAACTGGCGGAGAATTCTGACATGGATATTCCTCCCGAGGTATTGATGAGCCTGCCCAGCCCGAAGGAGATTGAACAAAAAGCCAAGGCGGCTGCGGCCAAGGCCAAGGCGGCATTGGCAGCACAAGACGCCAAGTAGTTTGCCTGAACAAGATGCCTTTAGGGGCGTCTTATGTGGGTGGACGCCCTGCAAATTGAAGTCCATCCCAGTCGCTTTTTGGATCGACACTATCCCGACTCAACTGCAGAATTCGCACGTTCACGAAATCTTATCCGGCTTGGCCAGGTAATTGGAATAATATGTCCACCGTTAGTGCACCACTCAAAATCCCGCGTCCGGTGCCCCAGCAAACGCTGCGGTCACCGCGCGAGAATATCCCGCAAACCCGCGGGGACCGCGAGGCGATGCTGCAGGTCGTGCGGCATTATGTGGCTGAGCAGACCCTCGCGCCCCCTGCGCCACTGGAGGAGCTAAAAGAACACGCGGACAAGCTCCTGGAGGCGGCGGGCTGGAAGCCTGTTTATCGCGACTACGTTGGGGTGCTCATCAATAACGAACTCTGGCGCGAAACACTGGCGACTATTCCGTTTGAGCGCCGATTGTTAATGATGCCCAAGTGCCTGCGGGTGGAAAGCCGCTGTCCTGCTCCCTTTGATGAATTTGGCCTGTTATGCAAACAGTGCGGGTTGTGCTCCATTCAGGATTTGCAGGCAGAGGCGGAGCGGCTCGGCTACGCGGCCCTGGTCGCCGAAGGCAGCGCCATCGTGATGAGCCTCATTCAAACTGGCAAGATTGACGCCATTGTCGGCGTAGCCTGCATCCCCGTACTGGAGCGCGCGTTCCCATATATGGAAGCGGCCGCGGTGCCTGGGGTGGCTATCCCGCTTTTGCAGGATGACTGCATCGACACCAGCGTCGATGAGGAATGGATTTGGGATTACATTCACCTGACCAGCGACGACAAAACCCGACGGCTAGACCTCACAACATTGCGCGATGAGGTGGATGGCTGGTTTACCACGAAATCGCTCAGCCAAATCATGGGCAAGTCCGAGGGGGAAACCGAGGCCATAGCACGTGATTGGCTGGCCAGGGCCGGCAAACGTTGGCGGCCTTTCCTCACCGTGTCGACCTTTGAAGCGCTGCGCAAGGATACCGGCGAACCGTTGCCAACTGACCTAAGGAAGATTGCCGTGGCCATTGAGTGCTTCCATAAGGCATCACTGATCCACGACGATATTGAGGACAACGACACTGAGCGCTACGGCGGGAAGACGCTGCACGAGGAACACGGTTTGGCTGTCGCATTGAACGTGGGTGACCTCCTCATTGGCGAGGGCTACCGGTTGATCGGTGAGAGTCACATCAGTGCCCCTCAACGTGCAACCATGTTGAAAGCCGCCTCAGCAGGTCAACGCCAACTTTGCCGGGGCCAGGGCGCTGAACTGGTATGGCAGCAGAACCCGGCCCCACTCAAGTCCATTGAAGTGCTCGATATTTTCCGCAAAAAAACCGCGCCTGCCTTTGAAGTGGCGCTGCAGCTTGGCGCAATTTACGCCGGGGAAGAGCAGCACGAGGAAGTCTCTGAAGTTTTGGCCACCTACAGCGAAAACCTTGGCATCGCCTATCAGATTCGGGATGACTTAAGCGACCTTGGCGCCGAAGGAGAGACCAATGACCTCGCCGGCCTGCGTCCCAGCTTATTACTCGCCATCGGTCATGAGCGGGCCAAGGACGAGCAAAAGGAAATTCTCACCAGCGTCTGGCGAAGGCAACTGCCCGAGAACGTAACCTTCGCCGACATTGAGACCATGTACGCCCAACTCAAGGCCATCGATCGTGCCGACACACTGCTTGCCACCTACAAGGAGGAAGCGGTTCGCTCCCTGCGCGAGCTGGAAAACGCCAGCCTCAAGGGCCTGCTCCGCCGCGTGGTCGGCAAGATATTCAACGAGACCGTTGTGAAAGGCTGGTGCAGCGAGGCGCAAACCCTCAGCGAACTGGACAAAGTCCGCGGTCGAAACGGCAACACGAT
The DNA here is from genome assembly GCA_964616045.1 of uncultured Verrucomicrobiota bacterium. Classification (GTDB taxonomy): domain Bacteria; phylum Verrucomicrobiota; class Verrucomicrobiia; order Limisphaerales; family UBA1100; genus UBA1100. The sequence continues at coordinate 4,315 of CAZTTU010000039.1, forward strand.
TGCCGGCTAACCCGTTTTCCTGATTTTTCATGAGCCTCCGCCTGGAAATGCAGCAGGTGGCGCGTGCGGCGCCCAAGGCACTGAAGGAAGCCACAAAACTGGTGCAGGATTTTCTGCTGGCACAACAGAATGCCGACGGCGGCTTCAAGGATCGTGAGGGCAAGAGCGACCTCTACTACACCGTGTTTGGGCTGGACGCACTGGCGGCACTTGACGCACCGGTGGATTTGGATGGAGTGCAGTCATATTTGATGAGCTTCAGAGAAGGGGAGGGGCTGGACCTGGTTCATTTAAGTTGCCTCACTCGCTGTTGGGAAACAATGGGCCGCGCCCGCATGCCGAAACACCTGTGCACAGCCTTGCTGAAACGGCTGGAGGATTTCCGCAAACCGTGTGGGGGTTGGGATAACAACCCTGAACGAGAACACGGCACCGCTTACGGTTCCTTCCTCGCCCTGGGCGCCTACCAGGACATGGGCAAACTACCGCCCAAGCCATTGCGCATTCTGCAAAGCCTCAAGCAGCTGGAGACCCCCGATCACGCCTGGAATAATCACCCCAACCTCCCCATCGGCTCCACAAATCCCACCGCCGGCGCTGTGGTGCTGTTAAATAACCTGCATCTGCCGATCAATGACCAGGTCGGCCAATGGTTGCGCGCGCGGCTACACGCACAAGGCGGTTTTGTGGCCGTGCCGGATGCGCCGATGCCGGATTTGCTTTCCACTGCCACGGCACTGCACGCTCTGGCGGCACTGGAGGTACGTCTAACTGAGAAGGAAACCGAGTGCTGCCTTGATTTTGTCGATTCGCTTTGGGACGCCACCGGCGGGTTTCATGGCCATTGGTCTGATGATTTTGTTGATTGCGAATATACCTTCTACGGCCTGCTTGCCCTGGGGCACTTAAATTTATAGGTTGATGCCCAATGTCGGATTCAGAGCCAATCCCCTCACCTCAGAATAATGAAGCTGAGCCCAGCACGGCCAAAAAACCATCCCTCATCTGGGCAATTGTAATCAGTATATCCATCTTTGTTCTGTTGCTCCCATTTCCCATCGGATCCTATTTCGTTAACCCAAAATTCAAAGTCATTTTCGCTGATATGCTTGGCCCGGACGAAACACTCCCTGAACTCACTCTATTAACCCTAAAGGTTTCCGACACTCTCAATAACAATGCCTTTATCTTATTACCTGTCTATTTGATTTTCAGCTTGGTCTGCGCGGGCTTCATTGGGTTTAATCGTTTCTTCCTCTCGCGGAAGATTTCGATGATTGTAACCGTACTGGCTAGCGTACTGTTTTTTCTCGTTTGGCTGGGATTACTGTTTGGATCAATAATCGCACTGCAATTACCCTTGATCAAAATGATGGACAAATTGGGCCAATAGTAATCACCTAATCTTTCCGCGCTTCATAGAAGGCATTGGCCAGCATCGTCACCAAAAGCGTGATCCCGCAGCCAATGGCGGTATACCAAGGCCAGTGGATGGATTCCTTCAGGCCGTGCTTGATCGCGAGCATGGCGATGAGTGAGGTAACCATGCCTATGATGATGGGCAGGCCACGGCCTTTCTTCAATGTAAGCGCAAGTAGCACCCCGCCTAGCAGCCCCCCGCTGGTAAGGCCCACGAGCACAAACGCCATATCAATGGCGTTGGCAGCCCCCCCGAATTTCACAAGTTGAAAGGAAGCCCAGGCGACGATACACAACATGACGGCCCACATCATCGTGCGCTTTTTGCTTTCACGCATCGCTGTTGCGTCACCCCTGCCTTCTGAACCTTCCCCAACCAGATCCATGGTTGAAACTGATGCCAAAGCGGAAAGGGCGGAACTGACTGAAGACATGGCCGCGGCAAAAATGCCGACCAACAGCAGGCCCTTCACCCCCACCGGGGCCTCAGCGAGCATGAAGATAGGGAAGACATAGTCGTTCTGCCCCGTGCCTGTGTAATTTTCAGGGATTTTTATAGGAATATCGATTTGCTTATAATGCGCCCAAAGCAACACACCGACCATCAGGAAAAGCAGCATCATCGGCAGGATCACTACCGCACAGAAAACCAGTGCCTTACGGCCATCAGCAATGGAGCGGCAGGCAAGCACGCGCTGGGCAACCAGTTGATCGATGCCATGGGTAAAAAGTACGAATACAGTCGCCCCGAGGACGCCCATCCATATGTTGAAAGGCGCGCCAAGGGTGAAGTCGGTGTTGAGCCAGTCCAGTTTATTGTTAGCGCGCGCCAGTTCTATCGCACCGCCCCAGCCGCCATTGATGAGGGAGGGAATGTAGAAGAGCGCAAAGAGGCCCCCGGCCAGAAAGAGGAAGAACTGCACCGCATCAGTCCAGACCACGGCTTTTAATCCGCCGAAGTAGGTGTATACCAGAGACAGGCCGACAAAGAGGAGGATGGAGGGCAGCACGGGCCAGTTCAGCATGAGCTGCAGTGGAATGCAGGTGACATACACGCGCACGCCGGCAGCCAGAGTCCCGGCAATGAGAAAGAAGATTGCAGCCGTCTTGAGCGCGCCCGGTCCGAAGGCGTTTCCGATGAGGGCGTAGGGCGAATAGATTTCTTTCTTGAAGTAGATGGGCACCAACACCACCGCCAAGACGATGCGTCCGATTACATAGCCGATCACGATCTGGATGAACATGAGGTTGCTCCCATAGGCCATGGCGGGCACTCCAATAAAGGTGAGGGCACTGGTTTCGGTCGCCACAATTGAGAATGCCACGCCCCACCAGGGCAGATCGCGACCGCCAAGGAAGTAATCACGGGTGGTTTTCTGGCCTTTGCCAAGCCACACCCCCAGCCCAATAATTCCAACAAGGTAGAAGGCGATGACAACCCAGTCTAAAGGGGCAATCTTGGCAGCAGCGAGCACAGGGCATTTTCCGGCGCGAGCCTCTTTGGGCAATCAAATCCCATTCACAAGCATTGAGGGTTGACCCTCAGTAAAGGGGGTTTATGCTTGGGACATCAGTTTTAATGAAAAGAAACAAGGTCATTTATATGAGCAAAAATAATCAGACTCCAAGGTCCGGTGACAACCGACGACAATTCCTGAAAAAAGCTGGCGCTGCCACAGCTGCCGCCGGTCTGCTCAAGGTGCCGGTATATGGTGCCAATCAAGCCCCTTCAGCAAACGTGAAGGGCGCAAATGAGAAACTCGTAATCGGCTACGTAGGCGTGGGTGGACGCGGCTTCGGTGCACACGTGCGCCAAATGCGCCACCATGCTGAGGATAACAATATCGCGCAGGCAGCAGTTTGCGATGTATCCACGCACCGGGCTAATAATGCCAAAAATTTTGTAACCAAGAACTCGAAAGACAAGGTCGAGGCCTATACTGATTACCGCAAAGTGCTCGAGAATGATGATATCGATGGGATCGTCTGTGCCACCGTGGATCACTGGCACAAACGTATTTGCATTGACGCCATGGAGGCAGAAAAGGATGTGTACGTGGAGAAACCAATGACGCGCTATCTTGGCGAAGCCTTTGAGCTTTATGACGCGGTGAAACGCACCAAGCGCAAAGTGCAGGTGGGTTCGCAGATCACCAGCTGCGGTAACTTTGCCAAGGCCGCTGAACTGATTGCCCAAGGTAAGATGGGCCCGCTCGTACTCGCCCAAGGCTCCTACATGCGCAACAACCCGAAGGGTGAGTGGAACTACCGCATTCAAGACTGGGCCAAGAAAGGCGACATCAAGTGGACCACCCAGGGAGGTAAGATCGGCTGGCTGCGTGAGGACATGAAGCAGATTCCCTTCAATGCTGACCATTACTTCCGCTGGCGCAAGTATCTGCCGTATTGCGCAGGATTATTGGGTGATCTCATCCCGCATCGCCTTTTCCCGCTGATGCGTGCCACCGGCAAGCCGGAATTCCCGAGCCGTGTGGTATGTCTTGGCACTCGCAAGATTACCCCGGATCGCGATGTGAGCGATAATACGCAGGTACTGGCGGAGTTTCCGAGCGGCATGACTCTCATTGTGACCAGCTCCTCAGTAAACGAGCAGGGCCTCAACGAAACCATCCGTGGTCAATATGGAACCATGTATCTCAGCACCAATGGCGCCAGCCTCGAGTACAAGCCTGAGCGACCGTTTGCCGAGGAGTTCGACCCGGAGAGCTACACCAGTCTCGCCCCAAACGGTAACACCACCCCGCAGCACCATAAGAACTGGCTAGACTGTATCCGTAGTGGTGCCGAACCCGTTGCCGGCATTGATCTGGCGATGAAGGTGCAAACCGTAATCTCTCTCGCAGAAATTGCTGACCGCCGGGGAACCATGGCTCACTTTGATCCGAAGACCCGCAAGGTAACCGACGGTTCGGGCAAGGAGATTAAGCCCTTCGATTATGATGAAGAAGCCAAACTCGATCACGGCCCGTATGGCCCGATCAAGGAAATCGGCGGCTGAGGCGATTGAGAATTCAAAGGCTCCACAGGCAACTGTGGAGCCTTTTTTATATCCGCTGTTAAAATGAGCAAAACATTAACTGTCGCCGCCGAGGCCATGGCCACCCGGTTTGAGGTGGCCATTCACGGCGCGGAGGAATCCATCTTGCGAGCAGCAGCGGAGGAAGCACTCGGAGAAATCACACGCCTCGAGTCAATGCTCAGCCTCTTCCAATCCACCAGCGAAATCACCAACATCAATGACCGAGCTGCACGTGAACCAGTAGCCGTATCGCCCGAGCTCCTGACGCTGCTACTGCGTTGCCGCAGTCTCCACACAGAAACCGGAGGCGTGTTCGATATTACAGTAGCCCTACTCATGCGCTGCTGGCGGTTTATGAACGACACGGGTGCCGTGCCCACCGAAGAAGCTATCGCCGCGTCCCTCGCATACACAGGCATGCAACACGTGCGACTCGATGAGAAAAACTGCACCGTGAGCCTGGCGAAGGAGGGGATGATGCTCGACCTGGGCTCCATCGGCAAAGGCTATGCGCTCGAGCAGGCAGCAGAGTTACTGGTGGAGAATGAGTTTGAACATTTTCTCATCCACGGCGGCACCAGTACCGTGTATGCCCACGGCACGCAAGCAGACGGGACTCCGTGGCGTATAGCTGTGGACCATCCCGATGAGGGTGAACCGCCGCTGCAAATCGTTGATTTGAAGAACGAATCCCTCTCCGTTTCCGGTATCGGTGGCAAGTCGTTTATGGATGACGAGGGCACCGAGCAGGGCCATGTGATTAATCCCCGTACCGGAAGACCGACACAAGCAGCACGCGTGGCAGCCGTTATTTGTGAATCTGCCACCGAAAGCGATGCATGGGCAACAGCGTTGCTGGTGAACCCCACGCTCACGCCACCAAGCCACATCCGTGTGTGCGATCAGATTGATTCCTGATTATACGGATCAAGTGAACTCAACTCCCATTCATTCACGAGCTCATCCGGAATTTCGCCGAGGAACCGCGAAGGTTGCTGCATCATGTCCGCAGCACTGCCCGCTGCCACGGTGCGGATCATCGGATACGAAAGATAGAGCTCATCCTTCGCGCGGGTAATGGCCACGTAAAATAGGCGACGCTCCTCTTCTTCCCCCTCGATGGAATCAAGCGAACGGTTACTGGGGAACAGTCCGTCGCAAAGCATAATCACGAACACCACCTTGAACTCCAGCCCTTTGGCTTGGTGGATGGTGGAGAGATTGAGCTGCTCGGTGTCGTCGCTGACTGCACGATCCTGCTCAGCTTCCACGTTGGTGAGCAACGCCAACTCGGCTAGAAAAGTTTCCAGTGATTCATATTGTCGGGCAAACACGGCGAGCTGCTCAAGGTCGTCCAAGCGCTGCGGTGCCTTGTCGTAATTGGCCTCCACATGATCTGAGTAGCCCGCCTCAACAATCAACTCAATCATCTGCCCGGCATCACCCATCACCGGTTCGGATTGCAATTGGGAGACCGTGGCGGACAACTGCGCCCACGGCACTTTGGCTTTTTTGGGCACACTGATGCAACGTTGCAGGCATACTGCCAGCGGCATATCAGGTTCATGCAAGGCAAGGAATTGACCCCACAACTTGAACGCCGTTTTGCCACCCACGCCAGGCAGCATCAGCACGATGCGTTTAAATGCCTGCTCATCGCGCGGATTGGCCAGCCACCTGACATAAGCCGTAACATCCTTAATGTGTGCCTGTTCAAAAAATCGGATGCCGCTGGTAATGCTGAAGGGAATGTTACGACGAGTGAGCTCAAGCTGCAGTTCAAGCGCGTGAAAATGCGAACGATACAAAACAGCCATGTCATTAAGTTCAATTCCCTCCTCGCGCAACTCCAGCGCGCGCTGGGCCACAAAAGCAGCTTGCTCATCTGCTGCACCGCAAACCACCCTTGCGGGCATTTCTCCTGCTGCGCGCGCAGCGGTCAGTTCCTTGGAAAACTGTTGGGTATTCGCTGCGATTGCCGCATTGGCCAACTCGAGTATTTGAGGGGTGCTCCGGTAGTTGGTTTCAATCTTGTAAACCTGCGCGCCTGGATAACGGCTAGGGAAATCAAGAATGTTCCGAAAATTCGCGCCGCGCCACGAGTAGATGCTCTGCGAATCGTCTCCCACTACCATCACATTTTTAAAGCGCTCACCTAACAGATCAATCAACTCGGCCTGCAGTTGGTTTGTGTCCTGATACTCATCAACCAGAATAAACTGAAACCGCTTCTGATAGAGCTCGCATACGTCCGTGTGATCCTTCAGCAGCTTGAGCCACAACACCAACAGATCATCAAAATCCATCAAACCATTTTCTCGCTTGCGCTTGGAGTAGCGCACCAATACGTCGATGATTTGCTCGGCCAACTGCTCAAACCAGGGATAGCGATCCTCAATGATCTCACGTACATCGGTTTGCTTGTTGATGGCCAACGAGCCAATGTCGCCCACCACTTCAGGTTTGGGGAAGCGCGTAGCTTTTACATCAATCTCTGCCTCGGCGATACAGGCATTAATAAGACCTTTGGCATCTTCTCGATCCTGAATGGTGAACGATCTAGTGAAGCCAAGTTTCTCTGCGTGTCGGCGCAAAATACGATGCCCGATGGAATGAAATGTGCCACCCCACAAGTCGCTCATATCACGCCCGATGAGATCGGTCACGCGATCCATCATTTCCAGCGCCGCCTTGTTCGTAAAAGTTAGCAGCAATATGCGATCCGCCGGCACACCTTGTTCCAAGAGATACGCCACGCGATAAGTCAAGGTGCGAGTCTTGCCTGAGCCCGCACCAGCAATCACGAGGGCTGCACCGGGTAATGCCGTGACCGCAGCGCGCTGTGAATCGTTTAGCTCCGTCTCATAATCGATTTGCAAATCGACCGAGCTACGGTAGGGCTGGAGGACATATTCCCGGGACACGCCGAATACGCTAATGGCTGGAGTTAAAAGGATGAAGGCTGAAATTCGTTGATAAGTTTTCATGGGCCGGAAGGCCTGTGTGGGAAAGACTCCTTGTGGGAGGAGATTCATATTGGATATTGGAGGTAATGCATTCAGTCCCCGCTGCGTTCGACTTGTACGTTTCGCTGATCTCCAACTACGAGATGCTATTGGTACGGTACAGGAGATGCCTACTCCCGTGGATTTCTTTGACTGCCTGTCCTATTGCAAAAACGAACACTCCCCCTATACCGGCCGCGCTCAAAGTGTAAGTCTTGACGGTCACGTGATTGCTGAAGGGTATTTTCAAGAAGGCCGTCCTGAAGGCCTCTGGACGCGTTGGCATGACAACGGTCAAAAACGTGAGGAGTTTTTCATTACTAACGGAGAATGCGCACGCGCTCAACATTGGGACGAAGACGGCGTACCGATCTAATAATTCAAGACACAATTCGGTTGGCCGATAGACCGCGCGCCCCTATTCTTCGCGCGCATGGCAAACCACCATCATGCCGATCACACTGCCTCTGGCGATGATGACCCCACGTTCAAGGCGCGCAAACGCTCCACGGGCGAGGTCATCCGCCGCGTATGGGTCTACGTACGCCCGTATTACGGCCTTGCCCTCGGCACTATCGGCTGCGCCATCCTCTCCCTCATCTTCGCGCTCATCTATCCCAAGCTTACGCAGGTTATTATCGATGAGATCATCAGTGGAAACACCAATGACACCCGTCTTCTGGGCTGGGCTGTGCTGGGATTAGCCAGCGCGTTCCTGTTGCGCGATGTGTTCAACAGCCTGCGCATCCGCATCAACAATCACTTCGAGCAAAATGTGGTCTACGACATGCGCCGCGATGTCTTCGGTAAACTCCAGCGGCTCCCTGTCAACTACTTCGATAAGCGCGCCTCAGGTGACCTCATGACGCGGGTCGTTGAGGATATCAACAACGTCGAGCGCGTGCTGATTGACGGTACCGAGCAGGGCACCGTCGCAGTCCTCGCCATCGGCGGCATAACTGCCATCTTGTTCATTACCAACCCCTTCCTTGCCGCCATCGCCCTGGCGCCCATTCCACTGCTCGCCATCGGTGCGCTCTGGTACACCCTTACCGCCCATCGTCGCTACCGCAAACAGCGCGAGGCCGCCAGCGCCATGAATGCCCTGCTGATGGACGACCTGCAGGGCATCCACCAGATCAAGGCATACGGCCGCCAGGACCATGAGGATGTTCGTTTTGCCGAGCGCGCCGAGGATTTGCGCCAGGGCACCCTGGGAATTATGCGCGCCTGGGCCAATTACAACCCCATCATGAGTTTCCTCGCTGCAATGGGCACCGTCGGCGTCCTCTGGTTCGGCGGCTTGGCCGTAATGGATCAAAGCCCTGAAAACAGAATGACCCCCGGCGAACTGATCGGCTTTCTATTTTACTTGATGCTCTTCTACGAACCGGTTGCCCGTCTGCATGGCCTCAACCAGATGCTCCAAAGCGCCCGTGCTGCAGGTGAACGTGTCTTTGACATCCTTGATCACAAACCGGAAAACACCGCCACCCGACCTAATGAGCTTCGCGAACCCATCAGTGGCGAAGTCATCTACGATAATGTTAATTTTGAATATGAGAAAGATCAACCGGTCCTGAAGGACATCAACCTTCGCGTCACTCCCGGTGAGATGGTTGCCTTTGTCGGCCCCACCGGTGCCGGTAAAAGCACCCTCGTCAATCTCCTTCCCGCCTTCTATGAAACGACCCACGGGAAAATTACCATTGATGGCCAGGATACAAGCTCGATATCACTCGCTTCCCTGCGTCGCCATATCGCTGTAGTCAGTCAGGAACCTTTTCTGTTCAACGGGACGATCCTTGAAAACATTCAATACGGAAAACTCGACGCGACTAAGGAGGAAGTCCTGTCCGCCTCCAAAGCCGCCAATTGTCATGGTTTCATCACTGAGTTGCCTGAAGGTTATCAATCCCGCGTGGGCGAACGTGGGGTCAAGCTCAGTGTCGGCGAAAAGCAAAGAGTCAGTGTTGCCCGCGCCCTATTGGCCAATGCCCCCTTGTTGATACTTGATGAGGCCACGGCCAGCGTGGATACTGCCACCGAGCGCCTGATTCAGGAGGCATTGGAGCGCTTGATGGAAGGTCGCACGACTTTTGTTATCGCCCATCGCCTCAGCACCATTCGCAAAGCCGACCAGATTCTGGTATTAAAGAGTGGCAAAATCAGCGAGCGCGGCACGCACCCCGAATTACTTGAGCTGGACGGCCTCTACGCAAAGCTCGCTCGAATCCAGAACACCACCTTTATTGAGGAGAGATTTGAGAAACTGGAGGCATCTTAATCCTCGCTCACTAGCTGACTCAGCTCAGGATAGTTGATCTTACCGGAACCAAGTACGGGGATTTCGTTGAACACCTTGATTTCACGAGGAGAGGCGAGGTTCGGAAGACCGGCTGCGGTGATGGCTTCGCGAATCTCGCCAAGCTCCAACTCAGCCTTATTAGTGGCGGCGATGAGTTGCTCCCCCTTGTCGGCATCTGGTCGAGTGACGACAGCAACTGTGCAGTCTTCACCGTGTTGTGGGAACGCACCCGCCAATGCCCCTTCCACAGCGGTTAAACTTACCATTTCCCCACTGATTTTAGCAAAACGCTTGGCGCGACCGAGAATGGTGATGTAGCGATCATCGTCCACAGTCACGATGTCGCCGGTGTCATACCATCCGTCAAGTTTCTTGAAGGCTTCGTTGGGTTCCGGGTTGAGATACCCCTTCATGATGTTAGGGCCTTTCACCAGCAGTTTGCCACCTTTCTCCACTCCATCGATTTTTTCTATCCTGTAACTGACTCCTGGAAACAGACGTCCCACGGTGCCATCCCGACTATCTATCATGGTATTTGCACTGAGTGCGGGGCCAGTTTCAGTGGCCCCATACCCCTCTGAGATACGCACACCAAATTTTTTTGCCCAGATGTCTCGGGTCGCTTCCTGGACTTTTTCCGCACCACTCATAACATAGCGCAAGGCCGCAAAGTCGGCTGGTTGCCCAAAACGTGCGTAGCCATTAAGGAAAGTGTTGGTAGCTAACAACATTGTACATTCGCGGTCATAGATGGCTGCGGGAATTTGTCGATACATTAATGGTGAGGGGAAAAGAAAAACATAAAGGCCTCTCAGCAAGGGCAACAGGAGGCCAACGGTAAGGCCAAAACTATGGAACAGTGGAAGACAAGTGAAGAAGCGATCGTCGTCCTTCATGTCAAGGACAGCAGCCCCCTGGCGGGCGTTAGCAAGTAGATTCATGTGAGTCAACTCCACTCCCTTAGGCACCCCTTCAGAACCACTGGTGTATAGAACTACCGCAGTGTCAGTAAAGGGCGTGTATTGCCCCGACCATGGGTTGAATTTATGATTCAACAAACTGAATAGTTTACTGAAACCCGAAATATTCTCGCGAACATCCTCTAGATAGATTAGCTCCAAACCCTTTTCATCAAAAGGTTCGGCCGCCAGCTTGGCTTTTTCCAGAAACGCCCTAGAGGTAATAACCTGCTTAATGCCTGACAGCTCGGTGCACTGCAACATGGCAGGAGTACCGGCAGTATAGTTCAAAATAGCCGGCACCTTGCCGATGGCCCACAAGCTGGTAAGTGTAACGACCTTCCCGTTCACATTCGGCAACAGTACCCCCACTCGTTCAGTATGCTGCTCAATTAACCGATCCCATTGGCCGGCTAAAAGGTCGGTCCCCACAAGCAGTTTGCGGTAATCCAGTGCCTGAAAAGTCGTATCCTCCAGCACTGTATGTGTAGGTATTTGCTTGGCAATTTCAGCAATGGCTGTGAGTAGAGTTTGCGGTCCAAATTCCATTTCGGTTTCAAACTGCTGGTTAACCATCTTGTCTCGAAGCCATTGATTAAGCTTGGCGCGTTGATCCGAGGATTTAAGACCTTTAAACTCCGGCGGTTCAATCGGATCACTAAAATGCGCAGTAACCCTCGGAAACCACTTCGTCCAACCACCGTGGGGACTGGCCAGTACACGACCCGCCCCCCTGAGATAACAGGTGATTACTTTTGCATTGGTTTTTTGAATGAGAAATCCGGTTCCATCAAATAATCGCTGCAAGGAACCCGTGCGACTCATGCGCCCCTCGGCGAACAGGACGAGTTTACCTCCGCCTTCCAAGTGAGAGGCCATTTTCTTGAGTGCAGGAGCAGGGTCTGGATCAATAAGAATGATGCGCGGGTTTCCAAGAATCCACGCGTGGAGCTTGCTGGTACGCGCTTGTAATCCCGAGGCAGCAAATTTCCAATCCGTCCCCAAACACAACCCCACGAAGAGCCAATCAATCCAGGAGAGGTGATTGGGAACCAACAGCACCGGCCCGTCACATTTCGCAGCCTCCTCGTTGTAGCCACGGAATCGGAACCAGACACACAGAACCCCACGCATGAAGCCCAAGACAAATCGGTTCGCCCATATGTTCATTGCGCGGTGGAGAGTAGCGTAAACCTAGTCCTGATGGAAATTGATAATATCAATTAACCTGAAACCTTGGATCAATGCACATTAGTGTCATTGAGGCATTATGGTTGCAGCCCGTGCAAGATTGAGTGAATATTTCGCATCGAGTATTCACACTAAACTGAGGAGCATTCATGGGATGGTTATCCGGACAATTCATTGACATCATCGAGTGGCAGGATGATGGGCAGGAGACGATGGTCTACCGCTTCGAGCGCCACAACAACGAGATCAAGAACGGTGCGAAGCTCGTAGTGCGCCCCGGCCAAGCGGCCGTGTTTGTCAACGAGGGCAGTACGTCTGTTGCGGATGTGTTCGAGCCAGGGACTCATGAACTTACCACAGCCAACCTGCCTATCCTCTCCACACTCATGGGTTGGAAACATGGCTTTGAGAGCCCGTTCAAAGCAGAGGTCTATTTTATGAAGACCTCCAAGTTCACCGATCTGAAGTGGGGAACACGCGCGCCGGTAACCGTGGAATGCGAGGGCTATGGCATGTTCGATCTTCGCGCCAACGGCACCTATGTAATACAGATAGGGGACCCTAAGAAATTCCTTGAGGAGATCGTGGGCACCGACGGCAAATTTGACGTGGGCGATATCTCCAACGATCTTCGAGACGAAATTGTGATGAACGTAAGCGACCGGCTCGGCGAAATGGAACTAGATCCCGGCAAGCTTACCGGTAAAATGAAGGACATCTCCGAGGAGTTGCAGGCTCCATTGCAGGAATACTTCATCACTATCGGCCTAGAGATTACGCGGTTTCGCGTGGCCAGTCTTTCCATGCCGGATGACGTGCGTAAGGAGCTCATGGAAATGAGCCGGCTCGGAGCAAAGAAACTCTCCGGTGCCGACCCAGCTGCCCTGCAAAACTTCACTGCCCTGCGTACCAGTCGGGCAATGGGTGACTTAGCCAATAATCCAGGAGGCGGTGGCGTTGCCGGTGCCGGCATGGGTATTGGCATGGGCATGGCTATGGGCAACCAAATGGGAGGAGCGCTTACCGGCGCAGCCCAACCCGCGGTTCCCCAGCAGCAACAAGCTCCGCCTTTGCCCAGCACAACCCCCAGTGCTAGCACCGAGTACACTGTGGCCATTAACGATCAAAAATATGGTCCGTACGGCTTGGACCATCTCCAAAAGATGGCCACCGATGGCAGTTTCAAAACCGACATGCTCGTGTGGGCCAAAGGCATGGGCGCATGGATGAAGGCTGGTGAAGTCCCGGAACTCTCTGGCCTCTTCGGACCGCCGCCCTTGCCCACCGCTACCGATGATGGGCCGCCGCCGCTTCCCTGAGCTTCATGCAAATCACCATCCATCGAGATGGCGAAAATCACGGACCCTACCCATTAGAAGAGGTTCAAAAACTTCTCGCCAATAGAGTAGCCCAGGAAAACGATCTGGGATATTACGAGGGCGCTTCCAACTGGATACCATTAAAGGACATTCCCGACTTACAAACCTCAGTAGATCTACCTCCGATTATTGATGAGGAAGGGGCTCCGGTCATTGATGAATCAGAACAGGCAGAGGAAAAATCAGGGCCCTCCACTTTTCCCTGCTCGAGCTGCGGAGCTGATCTAATTTTCAGTCCCGGCGCGGCAAAAATGAAATGTCCTTATTGCGGTGCCGAAACCGATTGTCCCACTCCAAAAGGACCGATTCTGGAGATGGATTTTGAAAGCCAGCTCTCTTCCTTAGAATCGAGCGCTGCAACCACCACGGTGACAGAGGTAAACTGTGAGTCCTGTGCAGCAACCAACCAGCTGGAAGTCAATGCCACTTCTGGAGAATGCGCCTTCTGCGGAACCCCTTTTGTCCAGCAGCCTAAATCAGCTAATGTCATAATGCCTCAAGCTGTGCTTCCGTTTTCCGTTACCAAGGAAGACGCGATTAATACTTTCCGTAGCTGGATAGATGGCCTTTGGTTTGCCCCATCCAAGCTTAAAGAGAATGCGAGAGATATCGAAAAACTAAAAGGGCTGTATCTCCCTCATTGGACCTACGATGCTCACACGATCAATGATTACACGGGAGAACGAGGAGAGTATTACTGTGAAACAGAATATTATGAGGACAGCAGCGGCAATGAACAATCCCGTGAAGTTCAACGCACCAGTTGGCACTACGCTCCACCTGGACGTGTTGCAGTAGAATTTGATGATATCTTGATCCCCGCAAGCGACACCCTCCCGCGCAAATATGTAGATGAACTAGAACCATGGGATCTTCAGGAACTAACTCCTTATTCAGATGAATATTTGAGCGGCTTTCAGAGTGAAAGCTACACGACTGACCTGCGCGGCGGATTTAATATTGCCAAAGATAAGATGGCTCCGAAAATTAATTCGGCGATCGGGAGTAACATTGGCGGGGATACGTATCGCATCAATTCCAAGCAGTCTTACTATAAAAACATCTCATTCAAATATATCCTATTGCCGGTGTGGATCAGTGCCTACCGATACAAGGAGAAGACCTACCAGTTTCTCATTAATGCCCGCACAGGCGAATTGCAAGGTGACCGCCCCTGGGATTTCACTAAAGTAATCTTAATCGTTCTTGCTATCCTTGGCGCCTTTCTCATTTTGATCGTTTTATCAGTAGTCTTCGGGTTGCTTGCAGAGCATTTTGGTTGGATATAAGCTTAAGAATTTCTAGAAAAACTGCCCATTATGACTGAACAATCAAACTCATCTGAAAAAACTGGCCCTACCACCTTTCCGTGCAGCGGATGCGGTGGTGATCTAATTTTTAGCCCAGGGGCCGCAAAAATGGAGTGCCCGTACTGCGGGGCCACGGTTGACTGTCCGACCCCTACCGGACAGGTCTCGGAACACGATTTTGAGAGCCAGCTGAGCTCCCTTGAATCGGGAGCTACAACCACCACTGTCACGGAAGTGAACTGCGAATCCTGTGCAGCAACCAATCAATTGGAAGCCAACGCAACCTCAGGTGAATGCGCTTTTTGCGGAACTCCGTTTGTCCAGCAACCGAAAACCACCAACGTGCTGTGCCCACAAGCGGTACTGCCTTTCGCTGTCACACGTGAGGAAGGTCTCCGCAATTTTCGCGAATGGATTAACGGTCTTTGGTTTGCTCCCAACAAGCTCAAGCATTTCGCGCGCGACATCGAGAAGCTCAAGGGCCTCTACCTCCCCCACTGGACCTACGACTCAGACACCGTCACTGATTACATGGGGCAACGGGGCGTGTATTATTACGAAACTGAACACTATACCGACAGCGAAGGCCGCAGCCAAACCCGCCAAGTGCGACGCACCCGTTGGTACCCAGCCGCCGGCCGAGTATGGATGAGCTTTGATGATATCCTCGTGCCTGCCAGCGACACGCTGCCGCGCAGGTACGTGGAGGAGCTAGAGCCCTGGGATCTCCCCGCTCTTACACCCTACGCCGATGAATATTTAAGTGGTTTTCAGAGTGAAAGCTACACCACCGACCTCCGCGGAGGATTCAATCTCGCCAAAGACAAGATGGCCCCGGACATAGACAACAAAATCCGCTGGGACATTGGAGGCGATGAGCAGCGTATCCACAGCAAAACCACCTATTATCAGAATATCACTTTTAAATACATCCTGCTACCAGTGTGGATTAGCGCCTATCGATTTAAGGATCGAACTTTTCAGTTCCTCATCAACGCACGCACCGGAGAGGTGCAAGGTGAGCGACCGTGGAGCTGGGTAAAGATTACTCTGCTTGTCCTGAGTATTCTCATTGTGATTGGCACGATCATCTATTTCGCCGATAAATAAGCATCGTGCCTGAACCCAAATCAGACACCAAACGCCCGCTGGGCTTTTGGTCTGCCACTGCCACCGTCATCGCAACGATGATCGGCGCTGGCATCTTCGGTGCCACCGGCGGTTTTGCCCATGAGCTTGGCACCGCCTCCAACGTGCTGCTGGTTTGGCTCTTTTGCGGTCTACTGGCTCTTACTGGTGCGCTTTCCCTCGGCGAACTTGGTGCCATGCTGCCCCGCAGTGGTGGCTGCTACGCCTACAACCGCCATCTCTATGGCGAAACAGCTGGTTATCTCAGCGGGATACTTAGCTGGCTGCTCGCTTTCGTCGGGGCAGCGGCTTACGTCACGCTACTGCTGGGACATCACGTTCAACAACTGGTACCTGAACTTTCCCCAGCCATTTCTGCCAGTATAACTGTAATTATTTTCAGTGGGATCCACTGCACTGGCCTTCGCGAGGGAACCTGGGTGAACAACACCTTCACGGTAATCAAAATCGGCGTCATCGGCAGCTTCATCGTAGCCGGATTCGTCGTGGCTCCGAAGGTCATTGCCATGACGAGAGTGGATGATCCTGGCATATTCTCCAGTGAGTTCGCAGCCGCCATGATCTCTGCGAGCTTTGCTTATCTCGGATGGGAAACCACTACGTGGATCGGTGGCGAGGTTCGCAATCCTAATCGTAATCTGCCCCTGTCCCTTATCATCGGCACACTGTTCGTCATGTCCCTCTATCTTTTGTTGAACGCAGTTTATCTCCGAGCTGACGCGCCGGCTGCAATGAATGAGGCGGATAACAACGCCACCGTAGCAAACCTTGAAAACCGACGCATAATCTATCAACCACAGGACAAACAGGCACTACACTGGATTCAATTCGCCGCCAATCACACCTATACGAATATAGTTGAACATAATGGAAGCTATACCGTTAAAGGCAGGATCATTGAGTTGTCACCTGAAAAGCCGACGGATAGCTCCACTCCGCTGACAATTGTTTTTTCAAAAACTAACATCTTACCAGGTGACCCGATGACAGGCACCTATGCCCCCAAGGCCACGGTTAACCGTGTTGTTATCCCGGGCAACGACATCAAAATCGGGCTGCATACCTCGGAGCGACTCTTCAGTGGAAATGTCGCCATTTGGTTCAATTTGATGATCATAGTGGTACTGCTCTCCACCACCAGCACCATCATCATGGTCGGCAGCCGCATCCTTTTGGCCATGTCGAGAGATGGCCAGTTGCCCCCTGGATTCGGCCTCCTTAACCGCCGCGCAGTGCCCGCCAACGCCTTGGCCGTGCAGGCAGTCGCTATGTTGGTTTTCATTTGGTTCGCCAATTCATCTGATCGGGCTGACAACATCCTCATCTTTATCGGCCTGCCCACCACCATCATTGTGGCGGCTGCTGTTTTCGGCGTCATCATCCTACGCCGTCGTGATCCCAAAAGTGACCGCCCTTTTCGTGTCCCGCTTTACCCACTAACACCCCTTTTGTTTATCGCCTTGGCTACGTGGATGGTCGGCTCCACCATAAAATATAAATGGGAGGCCTCCATCGCTTCTGCAGCACTTGTTGTGGGGGTGTGGGGGCTGAAGAAAGCGTTGGCGTGGGACAACAAATCTTTCCACGAAATGAGTCACAAACCTGACATGGAGGAATAATTGAGCCTGACAATAGCGCGCATGCCAGTATCTTCCGTGCGTGCGCACTTGGTTTTCCATTACTTTCGCGATATCAGTGTTGGCTATTGCAGGGGCCAGTCTGTTGTTTTATGGCTGTGGCAACGGAGGGGACGCGGCGGATTCATCCGGGCCCAAGGCTTCAAATAACGAAGACGGTTCCGGGACACCGCCCACTCCCAATCCGCGACCGACCTATGTCGGACGCGCTTCCTGCGTGGAATGTCATGCCGAGGCGGTGGCCAAATGGGAGGGCTCGCATCATTTTCATGCCATGGAATTGCCCAACGATC
>CAZTTU010000040.1:0-21846 GCA_964616045.1 uncultured Verrucomicrobiota bacterium
CATGGCCGGCTTGAGCGTGGGTTTCTTCACCTTGTCCGGGGGCGGTCCTGCCAATTCCTTGCCGAGTTCATCTGCCATGCTTTTCCAAGTTTCAAGTTCAGTAAGGTATTCCTCGTATGCATCCTGTTTTTCCACGTGGCTTTGGGTTGCTTGGGGATGAATACCTCTTACGAGACGCTCGGGACGTTTGCGTTTCACAAAATCGCCCGCGAGCTTGACGTTTTCCATGATGCCGCGACCGGCGTTAATAGCCCTGACCCCCTCGGAGCTGTTGGCATCAGTCCCATTATCATCCAATTTCGCCTTCACCTCGAAGTTGGCCACTGCCTTCGAGATCATCACAAAGGCAATGATCCCAGTAAGCATAAAGATGATGGTTTGGAAAGTGTTGGCCCAAACGGCACTGCGGATGCCACCCAGAAAAACATAGGTGAGCACCACACCACAGGTCACACCGCCTGTAATCCAGAAAGGAATGCCATTGGCCAACCAGCCGGCCTCAAACATGCCCCGCGTGGTGCCTTGCACGAATTTTCCGGCACTAATAATACCAATAAGCAGATAAGGAATTACCAGCAGCACCAGTAGTATGAAGAGCACGGTTCCAAGCTTTTGGGAGCCGAACCTGGCTCGAAAAAACTGCACCTGCGTAACATAGCCATGGCGCTTGCCGAGCGCCCAGAGGCGCACGCCGATTACAAAGAACACCGCGGAATGAACAATACCGCTCCAGGCAGCCATGGCCCCATAGGTGGCCACGCCGGTGGTGAAGGCTTTGCCTGTAGAACCCACCAACGCAAAGCCGGTCATGGTGGTACCAAACACGCTCATCAGGAGCATAAAGGAACCTATGGATCGACTGGCTACAAAGTAGTCACGGCTGGTGCCGCGAAATAAGGAACCACTGTAAATACCCAATCCGAGCAGCAAAACGAGATAGCCCAGTACAACCCAAAGCGGGATAGAAGAGGCAGCGAAAAAAATCATTGGGATTTGGAGGGAGGGTTGGAGTTGCCGTGGCCGCCACGACGGCCACGCCCACCTCGGCGGCGGGGACGATTGCCACTCCTGCCTTCGTCACTCGGACTACCTCTACCGCCTGGTTTACGAGCCGCCCTATTTTCACCTTGAGGGTTGCGGTTGCGCCCTCTTCGATTGCGCCCACCTCGGCGGCTTTCTCCGGCACCAGCCCAGTTTTCCAGCTCAGTAGGCCAGGCCTTCCACACTGCCAGAAACCAGACGGCCGCAGTGGCAAATGATAGTGCGACCTGAAATCCCAAGCCGGCGGGTATCCCCATTTCCAACTCATGCTCCTGGACATACAGCCACGAGAGGAAGTTATTCTGGTCGTTAAATTCCTCCAACATGGGCCAGATAAACCAGTCCTGGTGCAGCCAACACAGGGACACCACAAGGGCGACAATAAAATATCTCATTATGCAGTAGCGAGTCGCGGACCTTATTTTGATGCTGTCTTGTCGGGCATCTCCACTGCGTAGAGGTGCGTTTGTGTCCCAATATAAAGGGTGCCATTAGCAACAATGGGGGTCGCGTAAATTGGCACCAGCATGTTGGTTTCAAAGATGGGCTCGTCCTTCTTGGGGTCAAAATCGGCCTTGGAGGGTAACACCGTCAGGTCGCCGTCCTCATCGCCGATGTACAGTTTTCCGTCGGCAACCATGGGGCTCGACCACATGTGCGCCTTGGTGTCGTAGATCCAATGTTCCTTGCCGCTCTTGGCGTCCAGGCAGTAGACGTAACCGGTGTAGTCAACCGCAAAGAGCAGGCCATTGGATTCATCAATTGCAACCGTTGAGAGGGTGCGCTGGATCTTGCGGTAGTCCCACACCTTTTTGCCGGTGTCGGCGTTGATGCAGGAGAGAATACCGACCCCCTCGCCATGCTCGGGATCCTGCCCGACCGCAATGAACACGTGCCCCTTGTGATAGACCGGTGTCGCGATAATCTCGCTGCGGCCCTCGGCATCGGGGTACTTGATTTCCTCGCCGTCCTCATCCTTCTTATACTCATCAGGAATACAGTCGTGTTTCCAGAGTTCCTTCATCAGGTGGAAAGTTTCCTTGCCGTCCTTCTCATCTTTGAACTCGGTGGCGGAAAAAGCATAAAGCGAGCCATCGCCCGCGCCGAAGAACACGGCGTCCTTGCCCTTCACCTTGCCCCCACCGGGACTTGACCAGTTGCAATGCAAAGTGCGCCTACTGATGCCTGAAGATTCCTCACCCACCAACGTGCCATCTTTTTTGTTGAGCGCAATCAGGCAAGGTGCCTGCGGGCTGGGAATGTTTTCATGGCTCCAGTCCTGGCCGTTGGAAGTAGTGCAAAAGAGTAAATCGCCCATCACAAGCACCGCACTACTGGTAATATTGTGCGGCAACACTCCCAATTCAGCACGCATGTCATAGCGCCAGATAACATCCGCATCCTTCGGGCCAGGCTTCACCGGCGGCTTACCGGGGCTGGCCATGAACTTGGCCTCGTCCTGATAGCCCTGGTTGCCGTTCTTCAATCCCTCGACATCAAGACAAAGGATCGCGCATCGGTTGCTGACGATATAAACACGATCACCATCCACCGTTGGGCTCGAGCAGATGCCCAGGTATTCCCAGTCGATGGCCTTGCCCGCGGCAAGCTTTGGCACCACCAGTTGCCAGAGAAGTTCCCCGGTTTTTTCGTCCAGGCAATAGACAATCCCGCGATCACCAACATGCCGCTTGTCACGCGGTGATTCATTGTTGGTACCGATAAAAACCTTGCCGCCGGCCACAGTAGTGTTGCCATAAGCCTGACTGCCCAGCTTGGCAGCCCAGCGAACATTCTTCGTGGTAGCCATGTCGATATCCTCAGTGCCCTTCTTGAACTTGCCCGGGTCAAAACTTGCGGGCAACCCCTTCTCAGGCGAGTAGAGGTTCCGGTGTGCGTTCCGGCCCCATGAAGGCCAGTCTTCACCTGCCACCTTGGATATAGGTGGCGCTGATTTACCCGGTGGCAAAGCGGCAATCTCAACTGCCTTACCTCCTCCATCCAAAGCAACGGCTTTATTGCTATTTCCACCATCAAGCTGGCAATTGGTTTGCGTCACGATGAGGCTTGCAGCAGCGACTAGACTGATACCGCCCAAAAGAAAGAATGATTTGTTTTTCATAAGTCGTACCACTCAGAGCTGGTTTTCATAGTTAAAACACAAGCCACAATATCATCGACAATTGAAGAAAAACGGGGAAATTGGATGCCACACGTGAGGCAATTTTTTGCAACTTCTCAATCATCAATTGGGTTATACGGCCGGGGCACACAAGCAAATGGAGCCACGCGCCAGTTTATTCAGAACCGGGGAAGTTAATGGCTTTACTCATTGGGAAATGCAAGGCAGAAATAATACCTGTACGTACGATTACGTCTGGACCATGGCCCAAGACGAATACAAAGACGACCTACCTATCGATGCACCCGAACGCAAGAGGTTACCCCTGCTGCTTCGCCGCTCGTGGTATGGTCTAAATCAGGCTTTTCGGCGAAGTATCAGCCACGCTGGTGCCACTCCAGACCAGTTTACCGTACTACGCACACTCAGTGAAGGAGACCCTGCCGGTCTCACCCAGAGTGAGCTTACCCGCTCCATGAGCAGCGACCCCAATACTGTCGCGTCACTGCTGGAGCGTATGGAAAAAAACTCCTGGCTGGAACGTAAACCCCACGAGACCGATCGCCGTGCCAACCGCATTCTCCTGCTACCGGCCGGCAGGAAAAAACTCACTGAGCTCCGTGACATCGCCGCCGATTTGCAAGCCTCTCTGCTTAAGGCCCTGCCCGAACCCAAACACGAAACTTTTCTTGAAGAGCTGGCCACCATTGCTGATGCCTGCCATGCCGCCGCTGAGGAAGCCGCCCGCAAAAACAAGGAGTAGACAACAAAAAAAACCGCCCCGAAGGGCGGCCCTCTTCAGAGAGGTTGATTTTTAGCTACTTATTGTCAGGCGAATCCTGCTTTGCATCTGTTCCTGTTCCAGCCTTCAAGGGGTCGGTGGAGCTGTTGGTATCCTCTATCGTGGGCGGCGTTTCCTCCTCCCCTGGCTTTGTGTCATCATTTTCGACTGTGCCTGGAATTTTTCCGGGCTCCTCGACGTTTGTTCCATTGTTATCTGTTCCGTTGTTATCGCCCAATCCGCTTTTCCCGTTGCTGGACACTGGCACAAGCAAAGGTGCGATCACCAATGCGATGACAGTCATCAGCTTAAGCAGAATGTTTAGCGACGGACCGGAGGTATCCTTGAGTGGATCACCCACGGTATCTCCCACTACACCGGCTTTGTGAGCATCACTGCCTTTTTTATGGAACTCGCCGTCGACCTCAACACCATCGCCCACCTCAAACATTTTCTTCGCGTTATCCCACGCTCCACCGGCGTTGGCCTGAAACAGGGCCAGTAGCACGCCGCTCACAGTCACGCCCGCCAGCAGTCCTCCCAAGGCCTGGGCGGCAATGGCCGCGTCGCCCGTGGCATACTTGAAGCCGAAGGCAACCACGACCGGCGTGAGCACCGCCAACATGCCGGGCATGATCATTTCCCTGATCGCCGCGGTTGTGGAGATGTCCACGCATTTTGCATACTCGGCCTTGCCATCAGCTGCTTCGTAAACCTTCTGATCCGCCTTGGACCATTTCTCAACCGGCTTGCCATCGTTCTCGTTCATCTTCACCAGCGCAGCCTTCAACTCGGGGATGTTGGCAAACTGCCGGCGCACTTCCTGAATCATCGCCATGGCCGCACGGCCCACCGCGTCAATGGCCATGGCCGAAAACAGGAACGGCAACATGGCACCCACGAACAAACAGGCCATCACATTGGGATCGGAAACATCGATGACCACCTGCATGTCAAGCCCAGCCTCCTTGGCGCGTGCGAGGATTGATTCCTTGTAGGCGGCAAACAAGGCCAGCGCCGTGAGGGCGGCCGAACCAATCGCAAAACCCTTACCAATAGCAGCGGTGGAGTTGCCCACCGCATCCAGACTATCGGTGCGTTCGCGCACTTCCTTGGGCAGCTCGCTCATCTCGGCGATGCCGCCGGCGTTGTCGGCAATGGGCCCGTAGGCATCCACCGCCAGCTGAATGCCCGTATTGGCCAGCATGCCTACCGCAGCAATGGCAATACCGTACAGCCCGGCGAAATGGTATGCCCCGAGGATGGCCGCGGCGAGAAACAGGATTGGCCACATCGTTGAACGCATGCCCACACCGATGCCGGCGATGATGTTTGTGGCACTGCCGGTGATTGATTGTTTCGACACCTCCACCACCGGTTTCTTAAAGATGCCGGTATAATATTCGGTGATGAATCCAATGGCGATACCGCACCCCAAACCCAACATACTGGCATAGAATACTTCGATGGCGGTGTAGGTCTTGCCGTTCCATTCCCACGACTCAGGCAGAAGATTGGTGATCAAAAAATATTTTCCCACCAGCATGATGGCTGCCGCGCCCAATTCACCCTTGGTGAGGCCGCTCTTGGGATCGCCACCTTCCTCCACCGAGACGAACATCGTGCCAACCATCGATGCCACAATACCGATCGCCGCAAGAAACAGCGGTAGCAACACCGCCCCAAGTCCGCCAAAATGGGCGCTTTCACCAAAGGAGGCCATGAACAACGCGCCCAGCACCATTGCGCCGATCATGGAGCCAACGTAGCTCTCGAAGAGGTCGGCGCCCATGCCGGCCACATCACCCACATTGTCGCCCACGTTATCGGCAATGGTGGCCGGATTGAGCGGATGATCCTCCGGGATCCCCGCCTCCACCTTGCCCACGAGGTCTGCGCCCACATCGGCCGCCTTGGTGTAAATACCACCGCCCACGCGGGCAAAGAGCGCAATGGACGAAGCGCCGAAGGAAAATCCGGTAAGCACCGAAATGACTTTCATGATGTCCCAACCCTGATTGCTATAAAACAGAAACAAACTGGAGAGCCCCAACACACCGAGACCGACCACGCCCATGCCCATAACCGAGCCGCCGCGAAAGGCGACGTTTAACGCGGTGTTCAGGCCGGTGCGCGCGGCGTGAGTAGTACGCACGTTGGCCTTGGTGGCCACTTTCATGCCGATGAAACCAGCTAATCCTGAGCACAGAGCGCCGACCACGAAGGACAGTGCAATCAACGGGCTTGAATGTTCACCCTGTGTGACCGCCAATAGCACGGCCACGCCCACCACAAACCACGCCAGTTTTGAGTATTCGGCCTTCAGAAATGCCATCGCGCCATCGGTGATATAGCCGGCAATCCTGCCCATGCGCTCGGTGCCCACCTCCTGCTCCGCCACCCATTGGGCGCGCCAATAGGTAAAAAGAAGGGCCAATAATCCCGCCAGAGGAATAAGATAAATATTGCTCATTTTTTCGTTAGTGAATATGCAACCATCGGATGCGTGTGGAAACAGGAAGGAACAGCTCCTTTTTCGCACGCAGGGAACCCACCCTGCGCGCGACAATCTACACCAAAACATATACCATAAGTCAAGAATTTCAGAGTCAAACGCACCGCTTGACCACGCCACCGCTCACATTTACGCTGCGGACACCTTTTACAAATTATGAAAACTAAATCCAACTCCACGCGACGCGATTTTCTCAAGGCCAGTGCCGCCACTACCGGTGTGGCTCTCACATTCCCGACAGTCACCTTTGGCAAACCCGATAGTCGCAAGTTGAAAGTTGGCTGGATTGGCTGTGGCGGGCGCGGTTCAGGTGCCATCAACCAAGCCCTAAGAGCTGACAGCAACATTGAGCTCTGGTCCATCGGCGAGGCTTTCCAGGACAAGGCCGATGCAGGCCTTGAGCGCATCAAGAAGATTCATCCGGGCAAAGTAAACGTGGACAAGAAGCGTATCCATGTGGGGCTTGACGCCTACCAGCAGGTCATCGACAGCGACGTGGACGTCGTGCTGCTCACCACGCCTCCCGGGTTCCGTGCCCAGCACATCAAGACCGCAGTTGACGCCAAGAAACACATCTTTGCCGAGAAACCCATGTCCACCGACGCCCCCAGCGCGCGATCGGTCATTGAGTCCATCGCCAAGGCCAAGAAACAGGGCACCTCAGTCGTGGACGGGTTTGTCTGGCGCTGGACTTACGCACAGCGTGACACCTACAAACGTATCCTTGACGGTGAATTGGGCGATATCCAGGCCATCTACAGCAGCTACAACAACAACGCCCGCAAACGCTACGTCGATTTCAGCCGGAAAAACACCAAGACCGATGTCGAGTATATGATCCGCCGCTGGTACTACTTCACTTGGCTCTCCGGCGACCACATCGTGGAACAGGCCGTGCATAGCATCGACAAAATGCTCTGGGCCAAGAATGACGAGCCCCCCGCCTACGCAATCGCCAATGGCGGTCGCCAAAACCGTGGTGAGACCGAGGGCAACATCTTCGACCACTTCGGCGTGGAATTTTCCTGGGCCGACGGCACCCAGGGCTATCATTACAGCCGCCAGATGGATAATTGCGAGAATGGTGTTTGGGATCGTGTGTACGGCACCAAGGGTAAATACACTGGCGAAAGCGGGCGTAAACATCACGTCTTTTCCAACAGCGACGGCCTGCAATGGCGCTGGACCCCGGGGGCCAACGGCGAGCGCACCAACAACGGTTACCAAACCGAGCACGATGAGATGTACGCCGCCATTCGTGATGGCAAGCCGCTCAATACGGGCGATCGCATGATCAAGACTACGCTCATGGCCATGATGGCCCGCACGGCTGCCTACACCGGCAAGAAGGTCACGTGGGAAATGATGATGAATTCAAAGGAAGCGTTGGTGCCCGAGAACATCACCTTCGATATGAAGTTCCCGCCACGCGCCGTCCGCCATCCCGGGCGGGATGAAGTCATCAAGCCGCACGGCTGGGCGTAGAAACAACTACCCGACTTCACGGTGTAACCGAGAATCAATAGCTGGGTCCAGATCAGCCGCCAGCCACGCGCATTGCGAGGTAGTAAAAGACGCCACCACCTAGAGACACCAAGAAAGGCTTCTTTGCCACATCCCAGCGCATGAACAAAAAAGCAATCCCAACAAAACCGCACAGAAGGCACCCAATTCCCCAGGCGATGCTTTCCTGAAACGCAACCACCAAAAACCATATCGATCCCGCAAGGGACATCAGGAATCCGATACCCAACAAGATAAGCCCAAGACTTGTTTTTGCTATGAGATCCGAAGATTCCCCTACATCAGATCCCAACGCACCACCTCCACTGCCCTCTGTAGCCTTTTTCCATTTATCCGGTGAGGGAACTCTGGTCGTCTTGCCGCCCATTTCCTGTCCGATTAACTTCAAGAATCCATCATTGTCTATTTTGAAATAACGCGTAAGTGGGATCGGGTCCGTCCAAGTTAACACAATCTCTTGGTTCTTTAATTCCCATGTTCCGCGTTCTTCGTGCAACCCCATGCCCGGGTGCTCCGCCGCTTCACCATTTGCAAAGAACTCATAATCGCCCGCGCCATCGTTATCTTTTTTTTCAAATTCAGGCGGATCAACTTTATCCCAAAACCCAACCACTTTTTGTTGTTCTTCTGTCAGCTCCTTCGTCTCTTCTCCACCTCCACCACTTCCACTGCCCTCGCCATCACCTTTCAGCATGGGGTAAAGGAAGAAATACCCGGCGGCCGCCAAGCCGGTCACCAGCACCACAACCCCGATAATCAGCGCCACCTTCTTGCCCTTGCCGGGTTTGCCCGCAGCAGCGGCGGGGGCAAATGCAGCTTGAGCCGGCACTTCCATGTCCAGCACCTCATAAAGCGGCTTCCATTCATCCATCCCATCGTGCCAGCCCCAGTCCGTAGGCAAAAGCTGTCCGGCAGCAAAATATTCCTTGGCCTTGTCCCGCGAATAAGGGCCAATCGCTTCCCCCTTTCGGGTTACCGATATTTTATCCGGATCACCGGAATCATCCTTCGCTGGTTTTTCCTCCTCTGGCGCAGCGCCTGCCAATTGACGTTTGGGTATGCCTCCACCTGGAGGTGATGACGGAGGGCCAGCGTCAGGCGTTGCAGGCTGCGGCGGAGTTGCCGGTGGTTGGGCTTCTCCCAATACTTCACTCAATGACTTCCATCCATCCGCACCGGCATGCCAAGCCAAGTCCGTAGGCAGAAGCTGACCTGCAGTCAGCATCTCGCGTGCACTGGCCTCCGGATAAGGCCCGTGCTGCTCTCCCCCACGCGTGATGTGTATCTGCCGGTCGCTCACTTTATTTTTGCTGGCGGGATAAAACCCCAAAAACCAGCCATGGTTCAGTCTACACCTTCCATATAATTCCTCCTCCTCACAACCTCAATGGGGTCCATTGTACACCTTCACTCCCAATTTCAGCTTCTATAAAGAACGGGATTACTCTACCCGCTTTAACTTAATTACTTCCTTTTTTTGATCATCTCCTTCTCCCGTATTTCCCGGATCGGGATCTATTGTTGTAAGGGTCAACGCATCACCTTCGATGGAAACCAACACTTCCAAATCCTTGGTATGTCCCCTAGCACTGATTTTGATTTTCATTCTGTCCTTGCTAATGAACTCATAAACCCCCTCCGTATCCATAGTTCTCCCATCATATACATCCGTGCCCCTAATAGTACCATCCTCTAAAAATTCCAGCGTTTTTTGTTCTCTTGCAGCAACGTCCTTCCACTCCCAATTACCAATGATGCTTTTTTCAAGACTTGCGCCGCTAATTTTGGCAACTAAATCAGGCCCATAGGTAATCCCGGCAAAAACCAAGCCCGAAAGGAGCACCACGATCCCAGCAATTATTGCCACTTTCTTACCCTTGCCGGGTTTGCCCGCAGCAGCGGCGGGGGCAAATGCAGCTTGAGCCGGCACTTCCATGTCCAGCACCTCATAAAGCGGCTTCCATTCATCCATCCCATCGTGCCAGCCCCAGTCCGTAGGCAAAAGCTGTCCGGCAGCAAAATATTCCTTGGCCTTGTCCCGCGAATAAGGGCCAATCGCTTCCCCCTTTCGGGTTACCGATATTTTATCCGGATCACCGGAATCATCCTTCGCTGGTTTTTCCTCCTCTGGCGCAGCGCCTGCCAATTGACGTTTGGGTATGCCTCCACCTGGAGGTGATGACGGAGGGCCAGCGTCAGGCGTTGCAGGCTGCGGCGGAGTTGCCGGTGGTTGGGCTTCTCCCAATACTTCACTCAATGACTTCCATCCATCCGCACCGGCATGCCAAGCCAAGTCCGTAGGCAGAAGCTGACCTGCAGTCAGCATCTCGCGTGCACTGGCCTCCGGATAAGGCCCGTGCTGCTCTCCCCCACGCGTGATGTGAATGTCCATCGGTCTCAAGATTACACCATATCCCACCTCGTCACATCGAGTCATTTCGCTGATCGCCAGCCATGGATGGAAAAAGCAAGGCGCCCTTTTTTATTGCCCGCAACAATCGGCTCTTTACCCTTTACCCATGACCCACTTCACGCGGCGCGTATGCCTCATGACTTTCATGGGATTATTCCTTGCTCCTTCGGTTTGGGCGGAGGAAGAGAAACCGACACTGGCGTTTTACGTTGTGAGCAAGGAGAAAATTGGAGGCAGTCGGTTCATTGACACAAAGGAATTTCCCAAGCTCGGATACATCGCAGCCAAGCCGGGGCTGGTGATTGCGCAACTAAAAGAAGTGCGCCTGAACAAGCGCGCCAGCGACCGGGCCAATATCCTAATCACGCTGCAAGACAATCAGGTAGACCAACTGGAAGGTTTCACGGGGAAAAATGTTGGCAAAAAAATCCTTCTGATGCTTGGCAATGAACCCCTGTTTGCTCCCAGAGTGCTGGAAAAAATCCGCACCCCTGCCCTGCAAATCAGCCTTTCGGAGGAAAAGAAACGAATGAAAATTCTCAAGGCATTGAAAGAGCTGGTAGAAAAACCAAAGCATTGATTGCCAAGCCAAGTGATCCCGTCTAAATATCAACACACACCAATTCACACATCATGAAAGAAAAATCCAATCGCCGCGATTTCATCAAGACCAGCAGTGCCGCTGCGGTGGCCGCCGGTAGCATCACTTTCCCCACCGTCACCTTTGGCAAGCCGGACAGCCGCAAGCTAAAGATCGGCTTTATCGGCTGTGGCGGCCGCGGCACCGGTGCCGCCGCGCAGGCCCTTACCGCCGACAGCAACGTGGAGCTTTGGTCCATGGGCGAAGTCTTCCGCGACCGGCTCGACCGCAGTCTCGCGAATATCAGCAAGGGCCGCGAGGGCAAGATCAACGTCGAGGAGAAGCGCAAGTTTATCGGGCTCGACGCCTACGAGAAGGTGTTGGACAGCGGCGTGGATTTGGTGATTTTGACAACCCCTCCCGGTTTCCGGCCCCTGCACTTCAAGGCGGCGGTGGAGGCGGGCAAGCACATCTTTCTTGAGAAACCGATGGCCACTGACGCACCCGGCCTGCGGTCGGTGATGGAGAGCTACAAACTCGCCGAGAAAAAGGGCCTTGCCGTTGTGGCGGGCTTTTGCTGGCGTTATGAACCCGGGCGGCGCGAATTTTTCAAGCGCATCGCCGATGGCGCCATTGGTGATGTGCAGACGATGTACGCCACTTACTACACCGGCCCCGTTAAACCCATGCCGCCGGACAACCGGCGCAAGGCCGAGTGGAGTGATATCGAGTGGCAGGTCCGCAACTGGTACAACTTCGCATGGTGCGGAGGCGATGGTCTCGTGGAACAGGCCGTGCACAGCGTGGATAAAATCTCCTGGGTCTTTGGCGATGTGCCCCCGCACAGCTGCGTGGCTGTGGGTGGCCGCCAACGCCCGAACAACTCCGGCAATATTTGGGATCACATCGAGGTGAATTATGTGTTTGAACGCGGTGCCCGGGGTTTCCTCGGCCAACGCCAAATTCCCGGTTGTCACGGCGAAAACAACGACTACATCCTCGGCACCAAGGGACGCGCACAAATAGGGGGCGGCTTGATCATCACCGGCAAGGACGCCATCAAGGGCAAGACTGACAAGTGGACCTACAACCCCAATGGCGATCTCTGGCGCTACACCGGCCCCGGCGGCAACATGTACCAGATTGAGCATGACGAGCTGTTTGCCAGTATCCGCGACGGCCATCCAATCAATAACGGCGCGCGCATGTGCAACGCCACAATGATGGCGCTCATGGGCCGTATCGCCGGCTACACCGGACGGCAGGTCACCTGGGATCAGGCACTCAACTCCAAGCAGAATCTTTTCCCGAAGGATCAAAACTGGGAGACCGGCAAGCACACTCCACCGAAGGAAGCCATCCCCGGCACCAAGGAAGTCATAGCCCCGCACGGCTGGCCGTAGGCAAAAACGTTTTATCGCTTCCAGACTGGACCCACATCCCTCTTGGATAGTGGCTTGTGGATTATCGGCTTGGTTGAAACCTGATCGGCTCCCACGTCGGGTTGACCCGATCTTTTCTGCCCGTCCATATCGCGCGTGATTTTGGGGTAGCTCCCCTTTGCCGCGCCCTTGGCGGGGCTATTCTTTTGGGGCCGGTAAATCCCTGACTTATCCTTTATCAATTTAGGATCCACCACCCGAAGGCCTCCCCTCGAAGAAACCCCGGTCTTTACTCCATAAACAATATTACCCTCATACTTGATCTGAGCTTGAGTTTCATCCAGTTGAATGAGGGGTGATATTTCCCCGCTAATAATGTTATTGGCAAAGACGGCCCCAACAGGAGGGAGAATGGCTCCATGCTTTCCCTTAGCATAACCCACCAGAACATTCTGGTAATTATTAACGAAGGTATTGTGGATCACCTCCAGATCCTTGACCTGATGATATAAGCCGACCGGAGAATCCGGAATACCGTTATGAATGGAAAGGGCAGCGCGGGCACCAGAACCGGTTAACCCACAAAAATAATTATTCCAGATCCGGTGCCCTTCGCCAATCACCCTCACCCCACCGGTGTTCTTTTCGCCCTCACCCAGAAAAAAATTTCCCTCCACAACTGATCGGTTTCCATGACGTAGGGTCAAGGCACCCTGACATTTTCGGAATGTGTTGCTGCGAAAATAATTTTCGCAGGATTTATTGGTAATGATTTCAGCCTCCCCACTGCATCCCTCAAATAAATTATGAGCCACCGTCGTCCGGCTGACCTGGCGAGATTGCGTGCTGTCGCCAATGCGGATCGTTTCGCAGCCGTTGACTCCAAGGTATGGCCTTGGCCCAAAGTAATTATGCTCAATACGGTGATAGTTGGGTTGATCGACAGAAAAGTTGATCGACAAAACCACTCCCAAATTACTTTTGCCACTGAAGAAACAATGGTCGACCCGGTTCTGGAGCCCCAAGATGTGTACCCATGCCGATTTGGCCTTCTGGTTGAGGGGGGCATAATCAATGATCGCCGTATTGGTGAGGCGACAATGCCGGGTATCCTCGCCCAGACGGATAACTGACCGGCTGGAATCGATGTAACCATCAGTAAATATAAGCCCATCAACGATCAGGTGACTCCCGTATATTTTCAACAAGGAATAACCGGTGAGCCTTGTCTTCCCGGGCTTTTGAGCTTTGAGAACAATCGGCCGCTGTGGAGTCCCTTTGGCGGTGAAACGAATTTGCTGATCATGCCAGCGGCCTTGTTTCATAATCACTTCATCTCCCGGTTCTAGTTTGGGGAGAACCTCACTAATGTCCTGCGCCGAGCCAACCGGCCACTCTCTCCCGGAAACATCAGCGACAACCGCCAATAAAATCGCACCAAGGCAGACTGGTCGAAATGACATATTGATAATTGAATTGGTCAACTGGATTTATTACAGGAGAGTTCGATTAAATCAATGCACTCCATATGTTCCGTCATCCCTGTCCTGCGCCATGGGCGGAAACAAGGCATAATCGGAGGGCACGGTTTTGTATTGCACCTCCAGTTTATCAAAGAGCTTTTCAAGCGTATCGGACTTATCCGCGGCGACTTGTTGAGGGTTGTGATCACGAAAGTATTTCTGGATAGCGGCCACGGCCATATCAATCTCTGATGCTGCATGCGG
This sequence comes from uncultured Verrucomicrobiota bacterium, assembly GCA_964616045.1. GTDB lineage: Bacteria > Verrucomicrobiota > Verrucomicrobiia > Limisphaerales > UBA1100 > UBA1100. The sequence continues at coordinate 14,086 of CAZTTU010000040.1, forward strand.
AAAGAAGGCTGGCCGCACGGTGGTGTCGGCCGGTACCGGGATTCGCGCAGCTTCTCCCTTGGTTTTTGGCAGGGTCAGCTTTCCTGTCCATGGTTTTCCGGTCAGCAGGAAATGCTCCTTGCCCGGCACTCCAACCAGATGGGCATCATGCAATAAATAAATTTTCTCGATGGGCGCGAGGCTTCGCATCGGCGGCATTTTTTTTTGCCACACTGGATGTGGGGAACCGAAAATGAGATGATCGAAACGCCGCAACCGGGCCGGTAGCCAGGCGTTAAAGCCCATCGTACCTTCGTCTTTCACGAGCATGTTTCCGCGCGGCTTCCAGAATACATTGTGATGGCAGGAATGGTTCGGTCCCTGCAACACTACACTCCAGTAATTACCCGATGTGAAATTACCCGCCAGCGTGGCGCTCACTGGCGAGTGCCAGCAGTGCAACGCGTAGCCTTCCCCGCCGATGAGGGTATTGCCCAGCACACGCAGGTTGCGGCTGTTCCACGGCAGGTCATGCCGAACGCCGCCTGCCATGTAGGCGGAGTGGCCGTGAGTACCATTACCCAAATGCACCATGCGGTTGTCCTGAAAAAGCCAGTTGTAGGCTGGCCCACCCGCAAATCCATGCCCGTTAAAAAATGTGCAGCCGATGATCTCACTGTTACGTGAAGAATAGCTGCCGCCGCCTGCCTTGTGTGCAAACTTGAAGCTGCCGCCCAACCACAATCCCTGAAGACTCAAATTATCCGACAGGCTCCAAGAGGGCGGTGTAAACTTCTCATCCGCTGTGATTACAACTCGCCCCTTGCCCACCGCACGCCAAACCGTTTTTCGGTCCTCGTTGGTGCCAGCTGGGCCAAACTGACAGTTAAAAAAGTATAACCCCGGCAGGATATTCAAGAGGTCACCACCAACCATCGCCTTCCGGGCCTTGCCAAGTGTTCGCCACGGCTGATCCTTGGAACCTTCCTGAGCATCATCCCCCTTGGGGCTCACCCATAATTGCCGACCCTTCTTCTCAAATGGATTGTCTGCATGTCTATATCCCGGATACCAAAACCCCCGCGATGCCGCCTGCACATTTATCGCAAGAATAACGAGAAGAAGAATGCCTCGCATATCTATACCTCCGGCAACACCCACGGCTTGCGCCATTCAGGCCGACCGCGCATGGCATTAGCTTCCTTATCGCCTTCAAAGGTTTCCGTTTTTGCATCAAATGTAATCGTACGACCCAGACGGGTGGCGATGTTGCCGGCGTGACAGAGCACCGAGGCGGGGTGACCGACGGTCTCCAAATCGCAGTAGGGCCGTTTGCGGGTCTTGATGCAGTTGATAAAATCCTGCACGTGCGGCGTAGCATCGCTATCGCCGCCGTGTTCCTTAATCAACTTGCCACCACGCGTGAAGGCGCGCCAACCGCGGTTACCAAGGATGATGTAACCCTGGTCCCCAAACACCGCGCTACCTTCGGCCTCGCCGAGGTACTTGTACGGCGACCAAATCCGCATCTCATAGGTAAGGATGCGTGGCGGGGTACCGGGGTACTCGTAGGTCACCTGCATGGTGTCGGGCCATTCCTGAGCGTCATCAAAATACCATTTACCACCCGTGCCGCTAATCTTGCGTGGCATACGCAGGGGCTTCTTGCCTTCGGTCTCCACTGCGGCACTCAAAGCGGCAAATGCCATGTCAAGCCGATGTACTCCATCATTGCCCAGATCACCCGCACCGTAGTCGTAAAACCACCGCCAATTCCCATGGAAGCGCCTGGGATTGAAGGGCCGCTTGGGTGCGGAGCCCAGCCACATGTCATAATCCACCTCCTTGGGCGCCACTCCATCAGGCGGTCGGCCGATATTGCCCTGCTTGGTGCTCTCCCATGCCTTGGCCACAAGACATTTCCCCAGATGCCCCTCACGAATGTAGGCCAGTGCAGTCTGCATCCGTTCGGTACTGCGATGCTGCGAACCCATCTGGACAATCCGCTTGTGCTTGCGCATGGCCGCAACCATCCGTGCCCCCTCAACGATGTTGTGAGAATCAGGCTTCTCCACGTACACATCCTTACCCGAGAGACATCCCATGATCGACGGGATCGCATGCCAATGATCGGGAGTCCCCACACAGAGAGCATCAATAGCCGGATCGTCCACCAGTTTGCGGAAATCCGTGAACGTCTTGGGCTTGCTACCCTGTGTTTTGGTGACGCTCTCCAGCGTCCCTGGCAATCGCCGCGGGTCTATCTCCGCAATCCCGACTATTTCCGCATTTTTGTTTTTGGCAAAAATTCGATTTAATGATCCGGCTCGACCGGCGGCGCCAACCATCCCCACACGCACCCGTTCACTGGCTGGCGCCTTGGCGGCCGTACCCTTCTGCGTTAGCACAGCAGGAAATGCGGCCACAGCGGCGGTTCGAGCAATGAATTTCCGCCGTTTAATCTTGGACATGCCCAATTGTGGCACTCGTCCGCAGACTGTCGAAAGGTTTTTTATCTTTTTAGGGAATAAAACTGATTATTGCACGTAGTAGAAGAGACATGATGGAATGCTCTCCAGCGATCGCCCTCCCGATGGGCATTATGTCTGAGGAAAATATGAACGCAGGCCATGCAGAACATGCCCGAGAGGATATTGAATCCCTCAGTGAACATGGCTTCGCCTTGGCCATCCAGTTACTTGGCCGACGCGAGGATGCAGCGGATGTCGTGCAGGATTCCCTGCGTAAACTGGTTCACAGTGGGCAATACGATGCCCAGCGAGGCCCCAAACGAGCATGGTTTCTGAAGGTAGTGCGAAACGGAGCTTTGGACATTTTACGAAAACGCAAGCCGGAAGATGAAGGAGCCGTTGCCCAACTAGAGGACACTGACCTCTCTCCGGCCGAGACGGCCGAACAGAATGAATTGAAGACCATCATCCGGCAGCAACTGGACGGGATGGATGTCGCCCAACGTGAGATTGTGCTACTGCGCGATTTTCACAACCTGAGTTACGCGGAGATTGCTGAGATGATGGAAATCCGGGCCGGAACAGTCATGAGCCGACTACACCGCGCACGCAAAGAGCTGCGCCAACGGATCAGGAAATATTTGAAATGAACCACAACTGCGAAGATACTGAGGCACTGCTTTCGGGTTATCTCGATGGTGAACTCACCCAGGGAGACCGCCAGCGCGTGGAGATTATACTTGATGATTGCCAGGACTGCGCGCAGACGTTTGAGGAGATGAAGAAATTACGCGGCGAAATTGGTGGCATCGAATACGAACACATGACCGAATCCGAACGAATTAAACTCAGTGAAGACTCTGTCACTAAAGCCGGTGAGAACATCGGCCAAATGCTGGTGATCGGTGGGTTGGTGCTGGTGTACGGAGTTGGCGCTTATGTGTTATGTGTGGACATTATAACGGATGCAGAGTTCGTTCGCACTGGCGATGACGGTGATAAGGTGCCGCTCTTTCTCAGGATTGGGCTTCCGGCACTGATAATTGGACTGGGCATATTGTTTGCTACAGTACTGGTTCAACGAATCAAGACCTCAAAAACCGACCCGTACAATGATGTGGAAATCTAACTGATGAGGGCGCACATACTTCTAGTGGGTTTGCTTCTCTATACCCAGGCACTCGTGGCACAGCCAACCAATGGATCAGCCGGAACCACCAATGACATAGCCAGAGCGCCCAGACCCTCAATCAGCATTGTCGAGGCTGCAGCCAAAGGCGATCTGGAAAAGGTGAAACAACATCTGGCGGCAGGAACCGACATCAATGATCGGGATGGAGAACATGATTCCACAGCCCTGCATGCGGCCGCTTATCATGGCCGGTTGGAGGTCGTAAAATTCCTCATCGAAAATAAAGCGGACATCAATGCCCATAATAGGCACGAGCAAACCCCGCTGGACGTCGCCTGGCACGACCACGAAAATGAGGAAAAATTCAGCGGTGACGACCGAAGAGCCAAACGCGAGACCGCCGAGTTTATTAAATCGAAAGGTGGCCATGAAGGTGGCGATCGAAGAGGCGGTTTCCCGTGGTGGATACTTTCCTTTCTTCCCTGCCTGATTCCCCTCCTTCTCGTAGCCGGAATTCTTTACGCCATCAAAACCAAACCCAAAGACCAAGCCATGCCTACTCCTACCAAAAAATTAATCGTCGTCACCTCACCCACTATCCCCGGCAAAAAAATTGTGCGCACCCTTGGCCTTGTGCGTGGCAATACCATCCGAGCTCGTCACGTGGGCAAAGACATCCTCGCGGGCCTGCGCAACATAGTCGGTGGCGAGGTGACCGAGTACGCCAAGCTGTTGGCCGAAAGCCGCGAGCAGGCACTCGACCGCATGCTGGTGGAAGCTGAAGGACTGGGCGCCAACGGAATCATCAGTGTGGCGTTCACCACTTCAGTCATCATGGGTGGCGCCGCTGAAATGATGGCTTACGGCACGGCAGTTGTCATAGAGGATGAGTAGGTGGTCTCAATAAACTCCAATGATTAAAACACCCATGGCGCTCGATATTTTTTCGCAAGCATCGCATTGGATTTTTTGTCGCCCTTGATCACCTTCGCAGAGCGCCTCAGGTTTGTATCGTAGACATCGCAGATCGCCGCGATCTTTGCCACCCCATACTGGTGCACCGAATACAGGTGTGACTGCGCTCGGCCACCGGTGCCAATGACGCCCAGCATCAGTGTCTCACTCGGGGCTGCGCGCCCCGTTGCGGCCAAGGCCAAGCCGGCGGTGGAGGTTTTGAGGAAATGACGACGATTAATGAATGACATAAAACGAGCGGGGCTCAAGGGTTAACGCATGTTTCCAATTGCGGCATGCGAGTCACCCGTGTCGATGGGAATTTCAGGGGAAAGACTCCAGCTAGGTGCCCAGGAACTGGTCGCGTCCCTGCACGAGCGCAGCCATCTTGGCATCGGCCACGGTGCGGGGCAGCATCCAGAAGCCACAGTCAGGATGAATCCACTTGATCCGATCAATCCCCAGCACCTTCACCGCCTGTTCAATACGCCCAGCCACGACCTCAGGGGTTTCCACCACATTATCCTTGATATCAATCACGCCCAGACCCAGGGCAACATCTTCACGCAGTTCCTTAAAGGCCTCCAGTTCATCGTATCCGCGCCGGGCAAATTCCAGCACGAGGTGGTCAACATTCAGCGCGTTGAGGAAATTCATGATGTTTTTCCAGAAACCTTCCTGGATGGATTGACCACCATAATTTCCAAAACAAAGGTGCAGACCTTTCTCACCATTTACTCCCTTGAGAACCTCATTGATGGATTCATGCGCCCAGGATTCATCCTCGGGATGACCAGTCAGATGCGCTTCATCAACCTGCACAATCGGGGCGTCAATGGCGGCGACCTGCTGCTTGAGCACCGCGGCGATGTCCATCGTGAGCGCGGGAATATCATTGTACTTCTGGTCCAGCAACGTCTTGGCCAGCATGTAGGGCGAGGTCACGGTGAACTTCATCGGGCGCGCCCCAAGATCCTTCACGCTTTCCCAGTCGGCAGGCAGGTTCAGGATGCCTTCGCCAACCTTGTCACGCACCACACCCGCAGGCTGCGCGCGGAAAGTGGTTCGATCCTGCGCCCGGAAGATATCCAGTTCCTCACGGGTGAGCGTGGTGTCGATGCCGCTCATCGGCCCGATGAAATAATCAATCATCCCGTTGGTCTCGGGATGGCTGATATTGAACCGGCTCAGTTCCCCATCAGCCACCACGTCAATCCCACAGAGCTCCTGTGTCTTGAGCACAGTAAGGATGGCATCACGCAGGTTTGGCGAGGAAGGTTGGGTGGCCAACCAACCGGGAACCGGATAACTGCCCACAACAGTGGTACGAATGGCGGGATCGGACATGAGGCTGAGTGTCCGATGTTAAACCTGAATTTTCAATGCCGGAAATGTCGGGCACCGGTAAAGACCATCGCAATATCCCGTTCATTAGCCGCCCCAATCACTTCCTCATCCCTCACTGATCCACCCGGTTGAATGGCTGCCTTCGCCCCGGCTTCTGCTGCAGCGATGAGTCCATCAGCAAAAGGGAAAAAGGCGTCACTGCACACCACACTGCCTTCCAGGGAAAGGTTGGCCTCGCCCGCCTTCCACACCGCAATCTTGCTTGAATCCACCCGACTCATTTGGCCAGCGCCAATACCCAGCGTGGCCCCGGGAGCACAGTAGACGATTGCGTTACTTTTAACATGCTTCACCACCCGCCAGCCGAAGAGCATGGCCTTGAGTTCATCCTCGGTGGGCTCACGCTTGGTCACCACCTTCAAATCATCAGTCGTTGTGGGTTTGATATCGCGTTCCTGTACCAGGAATGATTCAGCACCCGTATTGCGCACGTCCCACGCCACAGCTCTAAAGGGATCCTTGAGCATTTTTAAGAGACGCAGATTCTTCTTCTTTTGCAGGATGCCAAGTGCTTCATCAGTAAAATCCGGGGCAATAATGACTTCACTGAATATTTCACTGATTACCGCAGCACACTCACCATCCAGGGGTTGGTTTACTGCTATGATGCCACCGAAAGGCGCCTGATTATCGGTGGCAAAGGCCTTATTCCACGCTTCCTTTAAATTGGATCCCTGCCCCATTCCGCACGGGTTGGTATGCTTAAGGATGGCAAGGGTGGGTGGGTCCTCCAAAAATTCACAGGTCAGGTTCGCTGCCGCGGTGGCATCAAGGATGTTATTGTAGGAAAGCGCCTTGCCGTGCAGTTGCTCGAAATATTCATCGAACTTACCATACAAGCCAGCGCGCTGGTGCGGGTTTTCCCCGTAGCGCAGAGTCTGGCTCAGGGATGACTGCACCAGGAGTTCCTCAGGCATTTCGTCAGTGGCCTCCCCTTCCCCGTCACTGAAGGCGCTCATCAGGTGTTCGGCAATCGCTCCGTCATATTCAGAGGTGCGCGCGTATACCTTGGCTGCCAATACACGGCGCAGTGCCAGCGTGGTTTGCCCTTCACTTTTGATCTGCTCGGCCACAACCGTGTAATCTGCCGGGTCAGTGATCACCGTCACGCTCTCGTGATTCTTGGCCGCACTACGCAACATGGAGGGCCCTCCAATATCAATATTCTCAATGGCATCCTCAATCGTGACATCGGGTTTGGCCACCGTTTCCTCAAAAGGGTAAAGATTCACCACCACCAGATCGATCGGCTTAATACCGTGCTCTTCACAGGCCGACTCATGCTCCGCATTGCCACGCAGGTGCAGGAGCCCCCCATGCACCTTGGGATGCAGGGTCTTCACGCGTCCATCCATCATTTCCGGGAAGCCGGTGTAGTCGCTCACGTCCATGACCTCCAGCCCTGCCTCACGCATCGCGCGGGCAGTGCCACCGGTACTGAGAATTTCCACCCCGGCTTCAGCCAAAGTTTGAGCAAAAGGAACCAGTCCTTCCTTGTCGGAGACTGAAATGAGGGCGCGGGTAATCTTTGCCATGGAACAGGCACTGAAACTCAGGGGACAGGCCTCCTCCCGTCAATGGCAAATCACTGGCATATTATTCCCGAAATAAAGGAAACCCCTTGTGTCACCCCCCAACGAACCTAGAATATCCCCCATGCGTATCTTGGCATTCCTTTGGGTTCTTTCCTTTTCCTTGTTGGCAGAAAACTGGCCGGGCTGGCGCGGCCCCCGCGGCGATGGAACCAGCACCGAAAAAAACGTCCCCACCCAATGGAGTACTTCTGACAACATTGCCTGGAAAGTCGCGATCCCCGGC
>CAZTTU010000041.1:0-12418 GCA_964616045.1 uncultured Verrucomicrobiota bacterium
TATTCAGCGCCGGCCTCATCATCGCCTCCAGCCTGGCGCTGCTTTCAGACTATCCATCCGGTGAAAAAGCAAAACGCGGAACAGCCTTGACGGAGGAAGTGACGGATTGATCAATCCACCAATAGCGCCAACGGATGTTCGCACGACTGGGTGATGCTTTTGTATTCCGACACCACATCAGGCGTGGTCGCGATAGCGCGGCGAAGTCCTATAGCGGCTCGGAAATGCCCCCTTCCCTCAGCAAGTGGAACCTTCAGAGACTAATACCGAAAGGGAAGCTGCCACTGGGATATGCGAGAAAGGAAAATTGAACATCGAAGTCTGGGGGCAACCCCAGCTGAGCAGGCTTTCCCATCACGCTTATGGAAAATCTCCCCCCAGCCAATCTGGCCACCACGCCGGTTTATCCATAATGCGAAAAATACTCGCGTAGTCGTCTGTCCACAGCGGCAAATCCTCCTGCAGGGCGAGATCTAAACGAACATAACCGGACTCCTCCAGTTCATGGAGAATACCCTCGTTACGCGTGAGTAAAATCCACGTGCAAGCATAAACCCAATCCTCACCATCATCTTCCCCACTGTAACACTCAGTCACCACCATTGGGTAATTGGTTTCTTTCGCCAACTGCCGAACCACTGGCTCTAAATCTAGATATCGATTGGAAATATGAATCGCAATCACACCTTCTGGATTCATATGCTTCTCATAAAGTTCCATCGACTCCTTGGTGAGCAAATGAACTGGGATGGAATCGCTGCTAAAGGCATCAAGAATAAGGGCATCATAATTTTGCCGCTCTCCTTGGCTCAATTCCCGCTCCATCGTCAGACGCGCGTCGCCCAATTTCACATCGACCATTGCGTCGCGATCCACCGCATTTATGCGAAATGTAAATAGTGCTTCCTCATCTGAAGACATTTTCTCCACCAGCGGGTTGATGTCATAAAATCGATAAACATCCCCTTTTCTCGCATAGCCCGCTATCGTACCAACGCCCATTCCCACGACCCCCACCCGTTTATTCAATTTCGGTGTCAACTCAATAGCCAGACCAGCGCCACTCTCCTCAGTATAATACGTGGTGATCCGGTTGCAGATTTCAGTCTCTTCATACTGATATCCATGCGTAATGCGACCATTCAGCAACAACCGATAAGGGGAACCATTGCTATCTGTATATTGACTAATCTTGATCGTCCCGTAAAAATTTCGATCCACGTACATTGCTCCCTTCTGGGTTTCAGTCGCCTGTTTTTTTAAACCAAATCCCAGCACGAAAAGGGCTGGAACCAATAGAAGAAAGCACCACGCCCAACCAATTTTCAGCCCTTCCCAACGCCGAACACTTTGCCAAACGAACAAATTCAAGAGCAGCAGCGCTAGCGCCAGCCATAGACCGGGTGTCAATTCCCTCCATGCTGCTGCGAAGGAAAAATCCTTGTGAAATGCACCCACCATTCCAATACCCCACAACAGAGTCGCCAACGCCAGAACCATACCGGCAAATGCCGATTTTATTTCCATCAATTCTGTTGCCTGTCGTCCGTGCCACCAATGCTTGAGAATTACTGATGTAATCCACCATCCGCCCAGCAAAGGGACGAAGGTGATCGCAATGCGTGCCGACCACCCAAAGAATGAAGTGTATTTAAACATCGCCATGCACACAGCCCCCCAGCACACGGCCAGTACACAGCGCACATGCCATTTGCCCAGCACCCAGCGTTCCCGCCGGAGAACTTGTACCAGAAGAAACAGGAAGCCCCCTACCCACAATGAAATGTGGTATTCCCAGTAGCCGGTGAAAATCATCGGCGCCAGCACCGCTACAAAAAATCCCCCCATGGCACCGCCAGCAGAGATACCAAGATAATATTGAGTGAGCCGCGCATGCTCTGGTCGCAGGCGGTAGAGTTCCCCATGACAAACCATACAACTCACAAATAGCGCCACACAATATAACACCACTTGCCACATGATATGAACATCCACACCCTCCTTCATCACCCACACCACCCCAACCCAGCAAACGATCAGTAAAGGCGCATAGATTTCGCGCACATACCAACGCGGGCTGTCAAAACTGATGATGAATGTCACCAAGTAAAGTGCCAAGGGTAATACCCAAAGAAACGGTACCACGGCTACATCTTGACACATCTTATTGGTGGTCGACATCAGTAGCGACGTGCCACAGGCGGGCAAGGCCAACCAGAAAAACCAAATTGCCCCCCGGCGCAATCGACTTTCTACTTCTTCGGTGCTCTCCTCCTTATCATTGACTTCCTTTTCGGGCACAGATCGCAACAACCATACCAAATATCCACACACCAGTGCATAAATCACCATCCCAAATGCCCACAGGTTTACCTGCAGCGTCCTCGAAATCAACGGTTCCACCACGAAGGGAAAACCCATGAGCGCCAGCAAGGAGCCTACATTGGAAAGGGCATACAAACGATAGGGGGATTCGCCTGGGCACGCCTTGGCAAACCATGCTTGGATCAACGGCCCGGTGGCTGACAACACAAGATAAGGCAAACCGATACTCAAGAACAGCACCATCAGGATGCTCAACGTGGGGTTACCAGCCGCCGCACCTGCCTCGGGCTGCAACCATTCAATTGGCCGCACACCCAGCAGCATAAGAATTGCCAGCAGCAACATCAAACCACCCACTAGCATCAGCAGTACTCCGTGCACCATCACTTGTTTTCTCATTGGCAAAAAATAATTCAAACAATGTGCATAGGAATAGCCTCCGAGCAGAAGACACTGAAAAAAAAGAAGACACGTCGTCCACACTCCGGGTGTTCCTCCAAACCACGGCAGGATGTATTTGCCAATGAGCGGCTGGACGAGGAACAGGAGAAATGCGCCCCAAAAAATAGTAATGGCAAACAGCAGCAGACCAATCGCGGTTGCCTTGGGTTTGTTTTCAGCCATCGGTTTATTTTAAGTATCTCACCAATCCTCGCCGGTTATCCTCACGATTCCGCGAGTCATAAAACTCCACCGGATTAAAATCGTCGCGCAGAATTTGCCCCTTGCTGGGATCATCAAAAGTGCGCTGCTTTTTCCACATTAAACCCATTTCTGACTGCACCTGTGCGTGCTCCGAAAAGAACGGTCCTTGGCCCTTTGCGGCAGCATGCCATTTCTGCCATTCGGCAATTGTTGCCTCATCTGTGAGCGCGTCATTCAGCCGTTGTTCAGCTTCCGAATCAGGTGGCACAGGCTTCCTCTGCGCGGCCAGTTCGCCAGCGCTGGCGGCAACAAAAAAGACATTACCGTAGCCCGAAGCGTGCACCTTGACTCTATTTGGGCCAAAAGCAGCGCGCAGGGTTTGGTCCAGCGATGCGGCGAAAAATTGGCGGTCCGACGAAGATTCGCCAAAGCTGTTGATAACCAATACCCCACGCTCGGTGAGGTGCCGCCGCATCTCAGTGAATGCCTCCTTGGTCATTAAATGGCTGGGAGAAGAATCACCAAGAAAGGCATCCAAAATAATGGCATCGTACCGATCATCGTTTTGGTTCAGAAACTGCCGACCATCGCCGATAGTGAGGGTTAATTTCGATGAATCGAAATCGAAATATTTTTCTGCAAGAGGGACAACGGCACCGTTAATTTCCACCACATCCGTCTCAATGCCGGCACTGGCAAATTGCATCGGCACAATTCCCGCGCCCATACCGATGCACAGCACGCGTTCGATTTTCGGCGTATAGGCATGTGCCAACCAGCGGAGCGCACCGGTAAAGAGGGAACGGCTTTTTTTCTCTTCAGGATCGTAGGTATTTTGCGTGAGCTTGTCGTTGAGATACACGCGCCGAACGCCGTAAGCACCCTGATATTGGATCACGAGCAGTTCCCCATAGTTGGAATTTTCCCTGTAAAGAACATCCCAGTTGGCGTCGTCGTATTTCATTCGTTCAACAAATTGCCCGCGTAAACCGCTATAGCCGAAGCTCAAGCAAATAACAATAGCCACCACAAAAACCGTGAAACCAGCTTCAGTGCGTCCCCAGATAATAAGGTAAACACCCGACAAGGCAACCAAGACGCCCGCGGTAATGAGCATGGTTACTGAGTTGGGCAGATGCGGAATGAGGACGAAGCCAATCAGCACGCTGCCGACCACGCTGCCGAGCGTGCTGATGGCCGTGAGTCGCCCCATGTTGGTGCCAATTGTCTTGACCGACTGCGTGAGCATGCGCACGAGAAACGGACCGGTCATCGCCAGCAAAGCCAGCGGCACAAGAAACAGAAATGCAGACGCCAGCAACGCCGCCCATTCAAGCGGCAGTCTCATGAGCTTGAGACAAAGTGGTTTCACCATCGGGACGGTGGCACAAAGATAAACGGCAGCCGAAAGGATCGCGTAATATAAGCGATTCAACTTGGGTGATCGATCCACCAACCAACCGCCGGCATAGTAACCAGCCGAAAGGGCCACGAGCGTCACGACGATCTGCGCAGTCCAAACAAAATGCGACGTACCAAGGTAAGGCGAAAGCATCTTCGCTCCGAGAATTTCCACGATGAGGATAACTGCCCCGGTAATAGCCGCAGTGATGTAAAGAAAAGTCCGCAACAACGGTGACATGTCGCTGGCTTCGGTCGGCTCGGTTGCCTTATTTTTTTTCACCGGATGTAACTGCTGGCAAGTTTTGGCCACAAGCGAGTGCTCATTTCCGCACCCTTATGGAAACAGGTAAGGTCAAATTTTTCATTAGGGGAGTGGAGATTATCATCCGGCAACGCGAGGCCGAGCAACAGGGAATCTGCTCCCAGGACTTTTTTGAATTCAGTGATGATCGGAATGGATCCTCCTTCGCGTAAGATTACTGGCTCATACCCGAATGCCTCGCGCAAGGCGCTCAAAGCCGCCTGCGCCTGTAGCCCGTTGGGCGGCACCAAATAGGGCGCGGCCCCGTGGCCCTCTTCAATCTCAAGCTTCACCGTGGGGGGACAAAGCTTTTTCAGGTGCTTCTTCAGCAGCCGGTTTATCGTACGCGGATTCTGGTCGGGCACCAGTCGACACGTGATCTTGGCACTGGCCCAAGCCGGGACAATTGTCTTACTACCCTCACCCTGGTAGCCGCTGGTGAGACCGTTAATTTCCAGAGTGGGCCTTGCGCTGCGTTGCTCGTGGTGCGTGTAACCTGATTCGCCAAAAAGCTTTGCCACTCCGACCAATTGACGGTATTGCCGCACGTTGATTGGCAGGCGCTTCATTTGCCTGCGCTCATATACAGAAAGTTTTTGTACTTTTTTATAAAAACCCGGTACGGAGACACGTCCTTTCTTGTCGCGCAAGGCACCAAGCATCTGGCTGAGGACCATGGCAGGATTATCAACGCTCCCACCATAAATTCCCGAATGCAAATCCGCCTTCGGACCGCGCACTTTTATCTCCATCGCCGCCACTCCGCGCAGTGAATAGGTAAGTGCGGGATGCTTCTTGGATGGCATACCGGTATCGGATACAACGACCATATCGCACTTGAGCACACTCCTCTTTTGACGAATGAACTTCATGAGACTTTCGCTGCCCACTTCCTCCTCGCCCTCAATCACAAAGGTAAGGTCACACGGCAGCTCGGTGCCTGTTTTCAAGTACGCCTCCACCGCCTTGAGATGCGCAAAATGCTGGCCCTTATTATCGGTAGCTCCGCGTGCAAATACCGCTCCTTTAAAAATAACCGGCTCAAATGGAGGCGTTTTCCATTTGCCCAAAGGATCTGGCGGTTGAACATCATAATGGCCATACACCATGCAATGCGGTCGTTTTTGGCCACCTTTTTTTCGTGGTGTCTGGGCGATGACGATGGGATGAAAGTCGGTCGCGTGTTTTCGGGCCTTGAGGCCGATATCACGACAGTGTTTCACCAGCCAATCGGCCGCAGCACGCATATCTTTGCTGTGATCGCTCTGTGCGGAAACACTGGGAATCCGCAAATATTCACAGAGTTCCTCTTCAAAGCGAGCACGATGGGCACAAAGATAATCCAAGACCAGTTGCATGCGCACGCAGTGTACACGAAGCCCGCTACCAATCAACGCTCGTCGCCACCAGGAATGACCAATCGCAGCAAGTCGAACGGGTTAAGCGGATTTATTTTTTTTGTGCCATCAGGATTCGTGGGCTCGTTAAGGAACGGAATCGGAATATTTCTCAGGATGTTGCCCGGCAGACCGGAGATTCCAAGCAGCAATATTTGGCCCACGGCAAATTCATTTACGTCCACATCAGGCCGCCGAACTGGGCCATTCAGCGATAAGAAAGTGGGGAGTTGCATGAAATTATCCCCCTTGAAATTGATCCCGGCCGGTTGAAATTCCCTTCCCAATTCCGGAGCCAACGCAATTTCGACGTCCTCTTGCACAATTGAATCGAGCCAATCTTCCGCTAAATCGCTCGTTCCCTCAACTCGCGCACGAATCAAAGGACCTCCCGCCTCCAAATCATACAATGCCTTTCCCTTGTCCACGGTAAGGTTTAATCGTGCGGTATCGAATTTTGAATCCAGCAACTCCGGCACGCGCAATGCACTAGCAATAAATCGAACGAGAAAATCGTCTTCCCTAAAACCCCAATGCGCCCCGGTCACAAACATCCACGCGGGTGACTCTTGATCAATACCCAGAATCTTTAAGCTGCGCTGAAAATCAGAGCCTTGGGTGGCAAGCGTACGAGCATGCAGGTTTGCGCTGAGCAATCCCCATTGGCGTCGATCATCGGCATTGAAGTGGCGCAACAACGGTGAGATTGGAAGCTTCTCGCAGGAAATGTTCAGGGCATACCGTGTCTGCCCATCACGGTGTGACAAATAGCTGCCTTCCAGCATCAGCGGCGCGTCCAGCAGTTTCAACTGCAGTGGGCGAAACGTGTACTCCTTCCCATCAAACACAATTTCACCCTTCACATCAGTCGCGTTGAGATCGCGCCAATAAATTTGCTTCACATCCAGATCTAACGAAAATTGATGAAGCGAAAAAGGATTGAATGATAACTGCTGGTCATCCCGGGGGGGCGGCGAGAGACCAGTCGCTGGCGGGTTGGGCGTAGATGCGGGCTTCGAATCAACCTTCCCCTTGGTCTGTACTTTTGCAGGTTTCAGTAATGCTACGAGTGGTGTAATATCCAACGCATCTGATTTCAATTGTATCCTGCCTGTGGGCGCGCTGGGATTTGACAAATCAACGTGGCCGCTAATCGTTCCTATATTTTTCGCGCTGGCGGTGCTCGGAAGGTTGGCGGTAAATCTCCTGATACCAAACACATGGTTCGTGGCGCCAGCATCAATTATGAAACTGGAATCCAGTCGTGTAGCCTCTCCGATGGTCTCACTGGGGGGGAAGGCAAATCCACTGAATTTGATATTGCCCTTGAAATGGCCCTTGCCCTTTGAATCGAACTGCAATTCAGATTCATTGACCGTGAGTCGACCCGGCTTCACCTCTTGATTGGGCAACCATTTTTTCAGGCACAGAGAGGTGAACGGCGGTTTTAAATCCAAACTCTTGATGTTGAATGAATAATCCGAATCTTTCACAGATGCCTTGATATCATACGAGGCTATCTCATCATCATCCTGTTTCACGTTGAGCAAGTTCGTTTCTGTCTCAAAGATCAATTTATCACCACCAAAAGTAATAACGGCATTCTTCAATTCGTATTCCACGTCCATTGGCCCGGGTGGCCAAGCACCATTCTTCACGCGAATGTCCGCCCCCATCAACTTCACATTCAGGCTACCCGCAGCTTTCTGATCACCAAATACTCCTTTGCTTTCCAAGCTCACAACGCGGCCGGCCACCATTTGTACTTCATCATTCCAACGATCCGATAAAAATGAAACTACGTGATGATCCACGTTCTTGATAGTGACATCGAAATTCCCGGCACTCGGATGGGATTGGTATTTTCCACCAAGACGGATCTGTCCTGCATTACGATCGTCCAGTAAAAATGAAGCAGTGGTTTTATTCGCTTCAATGCTCCAATTATTCCCTTTGCGAGTGAACTTGAGATCTAATATTGCGTCAGCCGCCAACCGTCCTTCGGCCAACTTCCCACCCGAATCTTTCAAGCGCATGCGCTCCACTTTAACCGGCCCTTTTACTGCCAAGACACCTTGTCCATCACCTTGGAGGCTGATCGGCTCAGTATGGCTGATTTTTGCGTCCAGCAGCTCAATCTCTCCAAGATATGTTGCCAACAACGGTTGTACAAATGGCTGCGTCCATTCACTGGTGGTCAGAGTAACGTCAAAAGCTCCTTTCGAAAAATCATACATTGCCGCACCTTTCATCTCGGCATCCTGCTGCTCGTGATTTTTCCTGTTCAATGATTGCAGAAGCAAATTATTTGCCTGGATCCTGAACTTTCCTCGATCCAGCCCTGTCAACTTCACGTCACTCGAACAGTCAAGATTCAAGTCCGTCGCCCATCCTTTCATCGCACCTCCCCGGATACTTGCAGACACTTCGGCCGTGGTTGTCTTTCCTGGGATGTGATTCACAGATTTTAAGTTTGCGTCAACTTTCCCTGTTAAAATGCCCTTCATCGGCACGATGGTCTTCAATAATGCCAGATCCAGTCCTTTCACTACAGCCATGTTCAGTATTGCCGAGCCATTCCGCAGATTCCATACGCCGGTCGTATACATCTGTGATGCCAATTGTTCTCCATTCAAATATCCGTTTGCATTTAACGAACCAATATGGAGGCGATACCCCTCATCCAATCGCATTTTTACCTCCGCCGTTGCGGTTAAGTTGGTAAAGGAATGTTCCAGGATGGTTGCCTGCACATTTTTCATCCTCAATGTACCATCAACGGACTGCGATTGAGGGTGGCGCAGGTTGGCAGAAAAAGAGCCGGCATACTCCACACGACCTGCCCTGCAATTCACCTCTTTTTGCGGGAACCAACCTAGAAAAACAGGCAACTCACCCTCAAGTTTTCCGATGCCGCCGACACTATGAGCGAGGATGTCAACAACTGGCTTGCCTTCATATTTGAAATAGTTTTTCCCCGGCCGGCCGGCTTTGGCAACGAATTGAGTAAAATTCAATTTTTGAAAATCGATGACCTGCCCTTGGGCAGTTAAATTAAAATCACCAATCTCAATCACTTTTCCATCCAATGGCAGTTGGAGGCTGGTAATGGATCCCGAGCTGCCGAAATGAACCTCACGCCCATTCTTCCTCACACCAATCTTCGCATTCGCCGCCATCGCACCGGATTTCGCATACCTCCCCAACCACGGCTGCCAGTCAGCCATATCGGTATTCGTCACCTCCAATTCAAACTCAGAATCCGGAGCTTCCATCACATCCCCACCCCATGCGATTGTCATAGTCTGGTTGATTTCACCTGCCAAAAATTGCTTGGCCTTGTGAGTCGCCTTGAGATTCAACACATCAAAGATTGCCCGCTTGCCTCCCAAATCCACCGTGAAATCATATTGCATCTCCAACACATCCACCGATGGGAGCGAGACGCGGTCCAAACTCATTTGCACAGGCGTGGCATTTATGGCCCCTCGAAGCTTAATTTGCTTGCCGAACCCACCCAGCACCAACCGATTGGTGGAACTAAGCACGGTATCGTGAAATTCAAAACCGTAGGGTTGCCCCACAAAATTAAGCACATGCCCTTCTATTCCCTTTATGGCCACCTGCAAATCAGCCGAGCCATTCTGGATATCCACCGGCCCACCCAACATCAGATTGCCGATGGGATTTCCTTCATGTTGGAAATTTAGCTGAAAGTTCCTCATCTGGGCATGTGTCGAGTGGCTTTTCAAACTCGCCTCCAGTCCATTAGCAAACGCAAACTGGCCGCTCGATTCAATGGCCTTCATCTTGGCCTCTGCAATTACACTTTTGGGCAACCAGTTGAGGCCCAGTTCCTGTTCTGTTTTCATGGAAATGGTTCCACGAAGCACGTCAACTGTTTTGACCTGCGCACGGTGCAGGGCATATTGCACTCCAGCTGCGAGAGTCAGCGTGCTCGTGCGCTGGTTGCCAACTTCCTCACCACGAAATTCCACATGCGTTGCCGTCACATGCTCTTCACTGCCGTCATACGATTGGCGGTGAAAATTCACCGTGCCCTGTTGCAGGACCAGCTGTCCAATCCGCACTTGTGTTTGCTTGCCGGGTTCCCGTTGAATATCAAAAAACGGATCCAGGTTTGTCTTCCCCTCGGCATCCATGTGGATGGAAATGATTGGCTCCACGATTGCAATGTTCCCCAAATCGATTTTGCCTGCCAACAAGTCGCCCAATTGATAATTGACCGTGATCTCCTTGGCCTCCAAACAGGACTCCTGCCCAATAGCTTTCATGCGCACACCGCGCAAAACAACAGATCGACGCAGGGACCAATCGGCCGACTCGAAAGTGATTTCGGCATGGATGGCCTGACCAATCTTTTTGATCACCACATCGCGCAGGAACATCTCGCTGGAAATTATCCACCAGCCAACCACCAGCACCCCGAGCAGGCAGGCTACGCCAATCAGAATACGCCGTTTCCAGTTTGGTTTCGGCTGGTCTTCACTCTGAAGAACAGGCTCAATGGGGCGGGATTGCATTCTTCCTCAGTACGCCGAGAAGCTAGCACACTGTATATGTCCTGTCACCGATCGAATCTACTACCACAGTCACTTCAAGCTTACCTCAACATACTTCCTGCCACGCCGATCACCATTGCGCCATCCCAGACATTCAACGAGGAAAAGCCAGCTAGCCTTCCTCCTTGACCGCCTTAAGCGAGGCAGGTGAGGTCTCTTGTGAATTCATCGGCTATTCAGAACAAACTATAATCCTAAGGGAAGCTGGGTTTTGGCTGACAGTTCAAGAATCTCGGCAAACAATGCTATCAGCGCAATCAGATATTCATCCAAAAATCATTCTTCGCATCAGACGAAAAGGGCTGCCGCATCTCCTGCGGCAACATGTTGAAGACATTCCTTCTTTGCGTGTCTACCACCCCAACGATCCCTATCAAAAATATCAATAACTGTGATTGGCGGTGTGACAATCGGCGTTAGTTTTCCTTTGGCAGCGCTGGAATCAATCTCCCGTTGGGGTTTGGGTTGCCATTATTTTCGATGTCAGAAGATTTGCGGAATTTCGACATCTCTTTTTCGCGTTGCTTTCTCTTTTCTTCAACCAGATGGCGGAATTTCTGCTCAAGATACTGTTCGTTGTGCTTGGCTCCATCGATTCCAGGCAAGCCATCTTGCATCTCAAGCGCCTTGACGTTAGCTGCCTCTGGTGTGTCTAAGACAGTTGGGCGCAGCAGGACGATTAGCTCATTTCGCTCGTCTGCATCGTAGCTATTTTGAAACAACCTGCCCAAGAGAGGAATATCCTGAAGGATCGGCACCCCACCCTTGGTGGATGTTGTCTTAGACTTGATGAAGCCGCCCAGCACAATCATTTCACCGTCACGCACCGCCACCTTGGCATCTGCTTCACGGTCAGTGGTAATCGGCACAGCGTTTCCATTAATAGTTTGCGTTCCCACAATATCCTGAATTTGCTGAAAAATATCCATCACCACCAATCCCTCATCATTAATGAATGGTAATATTTCCAGCGTGATCCCAATCTGCTGCAATTGATAGTTGGAACTAGTGCCACCACTGATATCTGTAATAGTGCCCGTCACCACCGGCCTTCTCTCCCCGATAAAAAGCGAAGCCGTCCGCGCATGGGTGGTTTGAATACGCGGCCGTGAAAGCATGGATACGCGAGAGTCGTTCTTGATGGAATTAACCGCTACCTGCCAATTCGCCCCGAGGAACCCATAATAGTTAAAACCACTCGTTGCCCCGGAAATGGTGGTATCGGTGAAGCCAGCCGGTCCGAGAGCGGAAGCAAGGGCGGATCCTAGCCCACCATTGGGGTTATTGCCACCAATCCCTTCTCTCTCTTGACGAATGGATGCCCCAAAGGTTTTGTCGTCGCCCAAGGCCACATCAATGATCATCGACTCAATAAGCACCTGTTTCTCGATGGTATCCAGCTTCTCAATCAATTCTAATGCTTGATCAAGGTAAATGCGTCGACCGAGCAACAGCACTTCGTTGCCACGTGGGTTGGATATTATCCTGATATCACCCAGAATCGGCAAGGGGTCTCCAGAATTTGTCGAACCTCGAGTAATTGTGTTCAAACGGTTCTGTAAAGATCCACGACTGGAGGAAGAACTTCCCGAAGAGGGACGACTGGAGCTTCCCGAAGAGGGACGACTGGAGCTTCCCGAAGAAGGACGACTGGAGCCGCTGGATCTGGATTGCCAGGGTTGAACTTCTTCGGTGAATCGTCGGAGGGTGGAGCCAGTGGTGCGACTGCTGGAGCCAGTGGTGCGACTGCTGGAGCCAGTGGT
>CAZTTU010000041.1:12518-20235 GCA_964616045.1 uncultured Verrucomicrobiota bacterium
CAGTGGTGCGACTGCTGGAGCCAGTGGTGCGACTGCTGGAGCCAGTGGTGCGACTGCTGGAGCCAGTGGTGCGACTACCAGCGGAGGTTCCTCCACTGGTAGTCAGATTGCCGAGCACCGACATGATATCATCAGAAAGAGCATACTTGATTCTGACGATCTCATATTCTTCCTCAATTTCAATTTTCTCCTCCACATCAACCATTTCGATCAGTTCAAGCATTCGTTTCACGTTGCTCGAATAATCACGAAGCACAAGAGTCCTGGTGCTGTCAATCGATTGAACCGCGTTGGGTGACTTGGAGAATGAATTCAACATATCCGCCACTTCTGTAGGAAGGGCGTATTCCAATTGCACTGTTTTAATGATATAAATTTGGCCCTCAGGCAGTTCATCCGCTGACTTGGTGGTGAATTTGGGAGGGGTCTTGGTCACCTCAGCCGCCGGGATGATCTGCACGAATTTATCGCCCATTGGGATCACCGCAATTGCCCGCTGGGAGAGCAGTGTCTCATAAAACGCCTGGGCTTCCTCATAGGTAAGGTCATTATTGGTTTTAAAGTCAAAGGTCACCTTGGGAAGATTTTGTGCCGTAAGAATTGTCCGCCCAACCAGTGCTCCGTATTCCTCAAGCAATGTCCCCAGGGGAATTCCCTGCATGGTATGCCCAGCAGGGATCACAATTGTCTCCGCCTCTTCCTTACCGATCTGGTCAGCAGGCTGTGGCGTCAATAGAGACGGCACTGGCTGCGGCACTGCCGGCTGCGGCACTGGCTGAGCCACCAACACCGTGGTTAGAGTGAGAATACCCAGCATGGTTGCGATTTTTTTCATTTCTATTTGCCTTTCTTTTTGGATGCCTTACCGGATTTTGGTTCGGTTTCGGGCTTGGGAAAACTAGCGACAAAGGTTAGATCCACCTTTAATTGCCGTTTGTCCGGGGTGGGCAGTATCTTCATATCACTCACTCGAATCATTGATTGTTCCTCGGACACATTCTTTAGGAAGTCCACCAATTCAATCAAGCCGGAAGAAAAGGAAATTGTGCGCTTATATTCCTCGAACTCCTCCTTGCTTCGTGTGTTTGCCTGACTACCCCGACTCCGCGTGATGCTCAACCCGCTGCGCCGTGCCTTTTTCTCCACCAGTTCCATGAGTTTTTGCGCATGACTGCCATCGGTCGCAAACTTCACATCTTCCAATCCCCGAAGCATTTTTAAGTTCGCTTTCTCCCGCCTGAGGTGAGTTTTCATCGCAAATTCATTGAAGCTCAGCTTTTTAGCATCATTCCAAGCAACTCCCCTGATCTCATCGAGAAATTGATTGAAGCTCAGCTTTTTGGCATTATTCCAAGAATCTTGATATAGGGCCTTAAGTTTTGGGCTGTCTTCTGTTGTTAATGCTTCCATTCCCTTAATTTCAGCGAGATAACCTTGATATAGATCCTTAAGTTCCGCTCGGTCTTTCAGCGTTAATGCCTCCATTCGAGCGGCGATGCCAGTGTCTGGCAGATCATTATCTTGATACTCCTCAAGTGCCTCCTTGGCCTGCGGCGCGCTCAGTGTCAAAGCCTTGTAAAGGGCTCTGAGGATCAGTTGCTCTTTTGGGGTAAGACGCCATTCATCAATAAACCCGTCTCCACGAAATTCATGCTGAACCGGTATAGATTTATTTTTCGCCGAGTTATCAGCCCTGCTTTTCTTCAGTTCAAACAACTCCGGCCTCATGAACAACCATACTGCATTCCCCACAACAAAAAACCCAATAAGCAGGAAAATCACCGAGCGACGTTCCTGCGCCTTCACGCCAAGATAATTCAACACGCCAATCATTGATTTGCCACCTCCCGTCGCAACAGGCAAACAATGTACCAGTCAAGATAACCGGCCGCACGCGCATCCATGTTTGGTGGCTGCACTTGGGAGAAGAGTATCTTTTCATCCTGGGTCCTGCTATCAGGGACCCTGACCTTTGCCAATCGATCAGAGTAACCCTGCAGCTTCTGCCTGTGCTCCTGGTTAACCTTGCCGCGTAACGTAATGTTACTGCCCTTGCTGCGTGATTCAGAAAAGGTCACAGAATCCAGCGTAAGTTCAGCCGGTATATATTCCGCCACGGCCTTCAGCACGTTGAGTGCAGTCATGCGCAGCTCAAGCTGGTCCTCCAGCAGTCGTCTCTGCACGCGGATCGATTTCAACTCTTTATCCATCTTCCTCAACCTGCTGTACTCGTTTTGAGCAGCATTCACCTCGGGGGCTATAACCTTCAATTTGACGACAAAATACCCAACCAACAGCAGGATGTAGATTAATAAACCCCACACAAAAGTATTGCCAATCACGCGGTCGACATCGTCACGATGGTAGCTCGCGCGGCGATCGTGCGGCAGAAGATTGCCTTGCTCAAGGGGACGATTCGCTCGCGCAGCGGAAACATTCGCCAATTCCTCAGCCTTTGGTGGTTTCTGCACCTGCACTCCCTGACCGGCCCATTCATTCAAAATTGGCAGCCACTCCTCGCCATCCTTATTGCTCACTACAAGGTGCCAATCAGTTTTTCCTGTTAGCCAGCCCTCCATCTCGCCAGCCCAAGTGGTGGCAGTAAGTTGACCGGTCAACTCATTGAGATGGGCACGCGAAGTGAGGGTAATTTGTGTAATGTTGAACAACACTCCCTCATCCCACCATGCCACCGTACAGATAACGCGTTCGTCGACAAAACGTGGGTAGATCCAGGCGCCATCCGGACGCTTGCCGCCCTGGGGTGTGGCCATCACCTGATGCAGAACGGGCGTCTCTAGGCGATCTGGGCGGTAGCCGATTTTCTCCAATTCTCCCACGTACTGCTCCACCACCGACCGCTCGACAATCATCACCACCACCGTCTGCTGTCCACGATCAGTCCGGTACATCGGCGTGACTTCGTAGGTCCACACCGCCTGGCTCATCGGGAGGGGTGATATCTTGTCCAGCTGCAACTCCACCATGCCTGGCAGCTCGCGCGCCTCACAAAGCGGCAGTTGCAACACACGAAAGAAAACGACTTCAGCTGGCAGCCAGGCATCGTTCTGACAATGCGCGCGCCACATCTGGCTGGCATCACGTTCGAGATGCTTGGCTTGTATGGGCTCGTCTGGCGCTGTTTCACGCACATCTACGAGCTTCATTTGGTTTTTCCCCTTGTTGAAGCGCCAAAACTGCTGTTTGCCGGTGGAGAAATCCACCACGTTGCAGGAATCGGGCAAGCTGGGTGACCTTGGCAAAGAAATGGGATTATCTTTTTTCTTCGCCATTATAAATTCTCCTTCGGATCCACCTTCGGATCCTCAGCAGCCTGCGTCACGCGCAGCACTTCCTCAATGGTGGTGTCTCCAGTCAAGGCTCTGCCCCATCCATAATCTCGCAGCGTCAACATCCCCTCATTGCGCGCCTGCTTGCCAATGACCGTGGCCGCCGCCTCGTCAATCACCAACTGCTGAATAGCCTCGCTATTTTGTAACAGTTCGTAAATGCCCGTTCGCCCCTGATAACCGCGCTCACCACAGGCATCACAACCTGCACCGTGCCAAAACTTGGCAGTGGAAATTTGAGTGGGTGGAAAATCTACTTTCAAAAGGTAATCCTTTGACACTTCCTGCTCCGTTTTGCATTCCGGACAAACGGTGCGCACAAGACGTTGCGCCATGATCGCCTCGATAGCGTCCGCCACCAGGAACGGCTCCGTGCCCATGTCAATCAGCCGCGTGAAGGCACTTGGGGCGTCGTTGGTATGCAACGTGCTGAACACAAGGTGACCGGTGTTCGCCGCCTGAATGGCAATCTCGGCGGTATCTCCATCCCGAATCTCACCCACCATGATCACATCCGGATCCTGACGCAGGAAGTGGCGTAACACATGAGAAAACGTGCGACCGATATCATTCTTCACATGCACCTGATTGACGCCCTTCATCTCGTATTCCACTGGATCCTCGACCGTCATGATACGCTTGTCCTCGGAGTTGATGGTATTGAGGAACGCATAAAGTGACGTTGATTTGCCGGAACCTGTCGGACCAGTCACCAACACGATACCGTGAGGCTTGGTGATGATGTCTTTAATGGGCTCCGCTATCTGCTCAGTCATGCCCAAGGTATCGAGACCCTTGAGCACGCTGTCACGTGTAAGTAAGCGCAAAGAAACGCTCTCACCATATACAGTAGGCACGGTGGAAACACGGATGTCAATCTCCTCACCCTTGATTCGCACATTGATGCGCCCATCCTGCGGCATGCGCTTCTCGGCAATATTCATGCCGCTCATAACCTTGATTCGCGAAATGAGCGCCGCCTGCAGTTTCTGGAGGGACGACGGCAACGGCATTCGGTGTAGAATGCCATCAATGCGGTGACGAATCTGCAACTCGTCTTCATGCGGCTCAAAATGAATATCTGTCGCCCGATTTTTGTGGGCCAACCAGATCACCTGGTTGACAAATTTGATAATGCTCGCTTCCTGGTCACCCTCGGCAATTTCCTTATCATCGCTGAACATTAACTCCAGATCATCCTCATCCTCTTCCTGGTCCTCCGCCAGTTCATCGATTGTTTCCGCGCCCACGCCGTAATACTTTTCATAGAGCTTTTCAACCTCGTCGGAGGAAGCGAGCACGAACTTTATCGGGCCATGAGCGGCAAAGCGCACCGCATTGAGTAAATCTGTATTAAACGGATTACTCACCGCCACCACAAGCACACCATCATCCACGATCAAGGGCACCACTCGATGCTGGGAGGCAACCTTGGAGGTAACGCGACCGAGGGCCTGCTTTGTGGGTTCGACTCCACTTAGCTGAACACGCTGCCAATCATTGTACTTTCCAGTGTCATCCTCCTTATCCTTCTTTTTTTCGTCCTTAAATGCTTTGGATACCAAATTCAGAAAGTCGGCTTCGGATTTGCCGCTGCGCTTGCGCAGGAACTCGGGTAACGATTCCCCAAGATTGCTCTCAGCACACTCCCGCCGCCAGTCTGATTGCCATTCATCAAACTGATTCTCCTTCGCCAACTGCGTAGCGACACAGAAATCCTTGAACGAGGTGTAAGCCATTTAACGCCCAGCCTGCTTCCAGGCTCCTGTCATTCCCCCCTTGGTCAGAAAACTGACATTCCCCAAGATATTGAGGTCCGGTGAAAAACTACCACTCCTAGTGGTATTCGCAAGCCCAAAACAGCCATACTTATCCTGCACATCACGTAAAAAACTGCTAAAATTCCAAGGAATTTTACAGTTTCCGATGTGCTTATTAATTCTTCAAACGCCATATTCGAAAAAAAGTTACAGTGAATAACCATGGAATAAACTTGCTGTGATTACTTTACAGGCCTTGACTCGCCCAATGGCTCACAAAGAGTGCGCATTTGTTCTGATCTTCGTTTTATTCGGTGCAGGCTGCCATAGCCCCAAGCCTTCTTTTCGATTTGAAGGCAATGTGATCGTGGTAGCCAAGGTTAACGGCAAGCTAACCGTACGCCCCAAGGGCGGTGAATCTCTGCTCGGACATATGGAAAAGACAGAGGGCGGCATTCAATTCATCCCACAATTCCCTCTGCTCACCGGGGAAACGTATGAAGCCATCTTCATCGACTCCGCCGGACAGCAAACAATCCTAGAACACACCATCGCCATCAATGCCCCCGCGCCGCGAATCACGGCTATTTATCCAAGTACCAGACGATTACCCGCGAATCACCTAAAGTTTTATCTGCATTTTACCGAACCAATGCAGCAAGGCAAAATCTTCAAGCATTTCAATTTGATTGACCTTAAAGACAACCAACCTGTCACAGACCCCTTCCGCGAGACCGAATTGTGGTCTGCCGATGGCAAGCGCCTAACGTTATGGCTGCATCCCGGCCGACAAAAGACCGGCGTAAATCTCAATGTCGACCTCGGCCCCATCCTCATGCCGGGCCGGCACTACACCTTGGAAATATCTGCCCAATGGAAATCCCAAGCCGGCATGGCCTTGAAACAAAGTACGCACAAACAGTTTGTCACCACCGCTGCCGATCGCACCAAACCCGATGTAAGTCACTGGCAACTCACCACACCTTCAGCAAGTTCACACGAACCCCTGCGCCTTGCCTTTCCAAAACCACTTGATTCGGCCTTGCTTCAGAATCTTATTACCATCGAGAACACCAATGACCAAACAATATCAGGCACTATCAAGTTGTCACAAAACGAAACACGGTGGAGTTTCGTTCCCTTGCAACCGTGGGCTGCGGGCGATTATCGCGTGCGTGTAGATTGGGAGTTGGAAGATCTTGCCGGAAACAACCTGAAAAGACCATTTGAGTTAAACCTACAGTCCAAAACCAAGTCGGCCTTTGAAGGCCCTCACTATCTTCCATTCCACTTGAAGTAATCAGTCCTTGTTGTGATGCAGCTTATAATGCTGCCTCAGCAAATCCTTACCGTAATCGTTGCCGTTTGGAGTACGAACGACGGTATGGGTATGCTGACGAGTAGGGATTGATGATCGGTTCAGAGCAACGGGACGCTGGTGGTCAAACTCGATCAGGATTACCGGACTCTGGATACGATAATAAAATACGCTATCCTTGGCCGTGCCCCCCATCCAGCCAAAGTAGGTCCCATCAAGGTGCTTCTTTACCTCAGCCAGCTTCTCCTTGGCATGCCCCTCGGCCATATTACCCACGTAGACACCGATGAGATCTAGTAACAGCTTCTTCTGGCTTTTATCCAACTGATTACACTTTATACCGATGTAATCGAGCACCTGATTATCCTTGAATGACTCAGCCACAGTATTGGTTGGCCGTTTTTCATTGGCAACAATGGCTTTGGTACGCTGTGCCTTGTTAAGCGCTTTAATTAAGGCCAACCCCTTGTCCTGTTCAGCCTGACAGACAATGGTGCCCTTGAATTTGCCGCTCTCCGCCTTTACAGGTTCCGAACCCATGAAGACCGGACTCATTACGACTTGGTCACCGAGGACAAAATAATTAATAACGACATGGTGGCCATCCAGTTGCCAGCCCCACGGCTTGGTCGCGCTGGGTTCACCCATAATGGTAATCCAGTAGAGCCATTCACCATATTCATCAAAGCGGTTGGTCAACTCGGCCAGCGTACCGTTAAGTTTCATGATGTCCTGCGTTTGCTTAAGACCACGTGCACTGAGACTGGTGCGCAACAGATTAAAGGCAAGTTCCCGCTGCCCCTTGGTCATCTTGTCAAAACCCACACCCTGACGCACATAGAAATGGCGGTTATCCCACTTGCGCCACTCGATATCATCCACTGGGAAAATCGTTTTCTCACGATCTTTCTTGCTGAGACTCGAAAGAAAAGCTCTGGCTGCCTGCCTCACCGGCTCGGTACTCACCCCGGTCTTTTGAATTGGGAATAGACCAGCCGGCGGAACATCCAGAAAATAGATTCCTCTGTAGGACTCTGCCAAAGCCGCCTTGATCTCTGCATCAAACCGACCGCGACGGGGCGAACGCTGTTGTGCATCTGCATAAGAGCCAACAAAAATGGCCGCCAAAGCGGCCATGAAAGATAGTTTTGTTTTCATCATGTACATGAACTAACGCCGCGGACGACGACCTCCACCGCGACGGCTTAAACCATCAGTATTGGGAGTCACGCTTTTCCAGCGGGCACCGGCCTGTCTACCTGCCTGGCGATGCTGTTCATAGGTCAATT
>CAZTTU010000042.1:0-20032 GCA_964616045.1 uncultured Verrucomicrobiota bacterium
GCTCAGTGCTGCTGGCAAAGGAACCCCTGTTAAGAGATGGTGCGTTGATCCTAAGCGGATCTCCCTTTCGTAATTATCGGATTGCGCGGGATCAACTGGTGGAGATTCGCAGTGAAGACGCAGCGGATGTGCTGACCCTGGCTTGGGCGAAGGTAAACAATGCGGCTCCTGAGAAACGCGCGATGCTTCAGGCCAGCGTGGCGAATGTTGGCAGAGCACTGGAACTCCGCGCGCAGTTACAGACACATGAATTCAAGCTGCAGGAGGCAAAAAAACTTCTGGCCAATGTAGAGGCGGCAAAGGTTGAGGGTTCTGCGAAACGTCAGAGATTTTTGCAGGATTGGAAGCGGCTTCAGGATGTTTGGCGGCAAAAGAACCGGGAGTATTGGAAGACACGCTCAAATAAATCGCGGATGGCCAGCAAAGCTCGACAGGAGCAAATGGCTGTGGCGCGAGCTGAAAGGGCATTGGAAAACTACAGACGCACCCTTGATAAACACACCGAAAAATTGGGAATCTTGGAGAAGTCAGCAAAGGAAAAACCCGAAAAGGACATGCGTAGGAACAGGGAATCCTTTATGCGCTTGATTAAAAGAGCCGATAGAGACATCCAAAAGGCGCAAAAGAAACTCAACGACGCCCGTCGTGATAACGACAAGATTCTGGCTGAAACCAAGCTTTTGCCGGCTGAGGAAAAATCCGCCAAGCAGATACTCGATCAGTCAAAAAAAGACACCGACCAAGCAATGGTGGCCTATCGCCAGACAATCGCAGATTATCAGGCAGCGAGCAGGCAGGCAGGCATTGCGCGCGGGAAGGTCGCCGAACTTCAACAGGCGAAGGATCAAGCCACACAGGAACTTGAGAAACTTCGTTCCAAGACGCCTGCACTTCCTTCGAACAAGTAGCTCCAGCAATGCGCAGCACCCGGACTTAAAAGTTCACAATACAGCCAGCGGTTTGAGAATGAGATGTTTAGACGCCCCCGCCCCCAGTCAACGGGGCCTATAAACGGGCTTGTTTTTTGTCGCAAGCTTTCCCAATCTCAGCCCTACCCAAATAAACTTTGGAATGAAAAGAATCAAAATCATCCTCAGCACGATCGCTCTCTTCATATTCGCCTCCGTTGCATTAGGAGCAGAAGATCTCAACGGATCAGCGGTCAATGCCCCAGTGGCGACCCCGCCATCCATCCTCACGCATCCATCCGACGTCAACGCCATCACGGGTGCCTCTGTGATCTTTGACGTGAATGCTTCTGGCACCGCACCCCTTACCTACCAATGGCAGAAGAATGGTGTGGACATCACTGGTTCTACCGCTGCCATGCTCGAGCTCACCAAAGTGCAGGGCGATAACAATGGAACCTACCGCGTGATTATCAGTAATGACGCCGGTAGCGTGACCAGCAACAATGCCACACTTGCCGTGGGAGGCCCAGAACCATGGTGGAAAACTAAATTTATCGGAAATAACTTGAGGGATTGGCTCATAGCCCTCGGCATTACGCTTGCGGCCATAATGCTGGCTCGGACGGTGTATTGGGTGATAGAGAAGTATGTCAAAAAGATCACCGAGAAAACCCAGACCAAGATAGATGACATCCTGATCAACACGATTGAGAAACCCATGGTGGCCGCGTCGGGGCTGGCAGGTGTCTGGTTCGGGGTCAACTACCTTACGTTTTCGGAATCCGTTGATCACTGGATCAACTCATTTTTTGCCGTGCTCATCACGCTGGTTGGAGCATGGCTGGCTACCCGCTTGTTCGATTCGTTGGTCGATGAATACCTCGCACCTATCCTTGCCGAGACTGAGACAGACCTTGATGACGTTCTGCTGCCTATCGTCCGACGCGGCGTGAAAGTGATCATTTGGGCAATGGCCATTATCATGGCGCTGGACAACGCCGGCTACAACATCACTACCGTGTTGGCTGGCCTGGGTGTTGGCGGTTTGGCACTGGCACTGGCGGCGCAGGACTCGGCCAAGAACATCTTCGGCGTGTTTACCATCTTCACCGACACCCCCTTCAAACTGGGTGAGCGCATCAAGGCCAGCGGCTATGATGGTACAGTCACCGAGATTGGCCTGCGCAGCACCAAGATCAAAACCCTTGAGGGTCGCACCGTGATCATCCCCAATGCTGAATTTGCCGACAGTGCCGTGGAGAATATTTCCTCTGAGCCTGCCCGCAAGGTTGTTCTCAACCTCGGCCTTACTTACGACATGGACGACAAGCAAATTGAAAAGGCTATGCAGATACTTCGGGATATCGCCGGCGAGCACGAGGAGGACATTCAGGAAAACCCGAGCATCGCCTTCAACGCATTTGGTGACTTCGCGCTGAACGTTATCTTTATCTACTATATTAAAAAGGAAGCCGACATTTTTGACACACAGACGAAGATGAATTTGGAAATCATCAAGCGATTCAACGAAGGAGAAATTGAACTCGCTTTCCCGTCGCAGACAATCTACACAAAGGCATTGGACTGATCGTTTGGAGGAGCTTCCTTACTGAATCCACCACCTAGTTGGATATTATTTTTTCCTTGGACGGCTCTGCCCGGGAACACCACTGCCTTGAGAGGGATTTTTTCCACCAAACCCACCGGGGTTAGGTCTGCCTTTCCCTCCACCTTGGTTGCCAAATCCACCGACTCCGCTTCTTATTTCAGCTTGATCCAGAAATCCGTCCCCATTTTTATCAAGGCGATCAAAAAAGCTGGCCATTTGTTGAGGAACCTCCGCTTTGCTGATCTTGCCGTCTTTGTTTTGGTCGAATCTCATCAAGCCACCTCCTTTTTGAGGTCGACCTTTTCCGCCAAAACCTCCTTGTGGACTGCCTCCAGGAAGCCCAGTATTCGGATCTATGCCCCCCTGAGGGCGGACTTGCCCACCAAAACCTCCCTGTGGTGGACTGCCTCCTTGCCCCCCAGCAAAGCCTCCACTAGGCGGTAGTCCCATGTCAGGCCCAGGCCCAAACCCTGGAGGCATGGGCTCGCCTTCAACCACATCGGTTGACTCTGAGTTACTCCCATCGTCCGATAGCTTCGGGTAAATCACAAAAACGCCTACTACTGCGAGGGCCAACACCCCCACGCCCGCGCCAATGCCGATCAGGAGCTTTTTGTTCCCAGCCGGTTTGGCAGCCGTTTGAAAGGTGGGAGTTTCCCCGCTTTGCAGGTTGGTACCACAGCCCATGCAGACCACCTGCTCAGCCGTCACTTCGGCCTGACACTGCGGGCAAGTCGAACCCGGAATAATGGAAGATGCACTTGGCTCTGCTGGTGGAGGTGGCGAAGAGGCTGCCTCGGCGATGATGACGCCAGAAACCTGAGTGATCGGCACCCAATCAGCCATGCCATCAGTCCAGCCAAGATCTGAAGGCAGAAGAGAGCCATCAGCAAGATGGGTATTTACCTGTTCAATAGTGTAAGGCCCAAACCGTTGCCCGCCACGATCGATGTGTACCTGCATTTGGGGATAATTCAATCAATGGATTGAAGATGCAAATGAAAAAGCCCCAGCAACAACCTCGACTCTCGGAAATCGTTATTTCCAGTTCTCCGTAATCCACACCGTTGCAGAATTTCGGTGGGTTAAAGCTTAGGCTTCTCACACGCTAGCTTCATATTTTTTGCTGCCGCAGGGTCGTCGACATTCGGTCGTGGAATGGCTCCTTTTCCATTTGGTGCATTAACCCGAACAATACTATCTCCGACCTTTAGGTTTTATGGAATAAGACCCGAGGTAGATTTTCGTGTTCGGATGAAGCGCTTTCCATTCGCTCCAGGTTGTTCGCTGGATGGGATGCGTGGGCAGAGGGACTGTCGGGTGGGCATAATATTTGCCTTGAATCAGAAGCAACATATCCTGTCCATCCCAGCCGCTCACATGGAAATCCTTGGGCGCGATATCTTTTCGTTGATAGGCGTAGGCACAGTCATTGACATCGCAGTAGGTAACGGTGATGGGTTGGCCGGCTAAATTGTCGTGGACAACATGGTTGCGCATCTCCCACATGCCCACTACCAGGTAGGCTCGGGAAATCCCGTTAGTGGAGATGCCCAGCACTTCAGCCGTGTCCGGCAGGAGCACAGCATCCGCAGCGAGCAAACGTGGATTGGCATCGCTGGGAAAAGGTAACTTGAACCCTTTAATGTTTTTCTGACGAAAGTTCTCAACCTCTTTTCGGGTTTTTCGAGCTTGCCGAACGCTTGGGGAAGCCAAAACTTTCCTCAAGTCAAGAGGTTGCGCTTTCAGAGCGGAGGGGGGGCTTGCCGAGGCACCTGTTTCTACCAGACCGACGGGTTTTGTTTGTTGCCTTTCGCACCCCAACCCGATGGTTCCCAAAGCCAGCACCGCTACCAGAGCAAATGGCAAACGGCTGGTAGATTGCGCATCACCCACGATAACCCCGACCAGGCCCTCGTCCCCGAAAAAGGCTGGTCGGCGTGGCTGGTGGAACTCACCTTCGGCCTTCACAACAATCCTCAGAGCAGGGAGGTTTGGAGAACACGCGGGAATCGCCCTTTGAATCAGGTGCGCGGTTCTGCGCTATTTGTTCTCTTCAGGCACAGGCGGTGGTGCAATTAAATCATCAAATTTCTTCTTCTCCTCCTCTGAAGCATTGTCATCTTCCATTGATGCCTCCCCAGCTTTATTTGCAGCAGCATTTGGATCTTCAGGTACTGATGCATCACAGCCGATCAAGAGGGAACAGGAGGAAATTGCCAGCACAGCGGCAAACGTGGTTGGTATGATTTTTTTCATTGGCTAATTAATAGTGGTTGAACAACAAAAAGCCTATTGGGATAGATTTCTGGTGTCCAGTTCATAATGATAGACTTGAATTGCATAATAGGAAACAACGATGGTCCGGCCGTTTCCTGTCGAGCAAGACGGGTTCTCGCTCTCACATGCCATTGGTTAGGTAGCGGGGAGCCTTACAAAATTAACAGGACCTTCCTTCAAGCAGTCACCAGATCGTGACAGGGTTTAGAATTCGATGACTTCAAGGAACAAAAAAACCGCCCCGAAGGGCGGTTGATTGGATAAAAAGCCGAATTTTAGCGGTCTACTGATAAGGCCGGATCGTGATCAAGTTCAGGCCGGGGGCAATGGACTGCCCTTCCTTGTAGTTGCTATTGGCAGATCTCAACTGGTCGTTGAACTCGGAGGCCGTTCCCTGAGCGACACCACCACCGGCAGTGCCCCAGTTGGCCTCATCTGCCGCAAGACCGGTCATACTGTGGTGTTGGTCGCCAGGACCATAGAATTTGGCGTTATACACATTATCCTTATGGGCAAACCCTCTTCGGGAAGCTTCACTACACCCCAGCTGGGTAACTCCATGACCATTCCAATGGCCCCAAGCAAACTGCGGTGAGTTTTGATAGGGATAATTCCAGTTTCTCCAGTAGTTGGCTCCGCCTCCCCATTTTACGTAATCGTTGCGGTCTTGACCGCCGGCACCAACAATGTTGCGAGTGAGGAAGTCAACCGTCTCGGGAGCGAAAAGGTCGCCCTGGTTGCACAAGGCATAGCTTTTGAGGCGATTATCGGGATTGACCCGGGATCCCTGATGCGTGCCATATTCGGAGAATTGCTTTTGACGATGGCGACGTAGGAAGGCCAAGCACCTCTGATCCAATGGCGAGCCCACTGCAGCGTGAGAGACGAGGGTCTGACGAATTTCGAAGCCGTTCAACCACCGCCGACAAAGCGTATCATTATAATCAGCGTATCCCAGTGCCTTTGCTTTATTATTTCCGTTTCCACCGGCGAATCCACCGTATAAATGCGGAGAGCTGCCATCAATTCCATCGGAGAACGCCACATATGCTTTGTTTAGCTGGGTCAGGTTGTTTGCACACTTCATACGGTTGGCCTTGTTCTTGGCCTTGGCCAAGACTGGCAACAACATGCTGGCCAGAATGCCAATAATGGCAATGACCACCAGTAATTCAATTAGGGTAAATGCTCTTTTATTCATGTTTTTCCTATTCTGGTTTAGTTTCAGGGGTATCGGTGTGATCACAAGAGACACTCCGAGCCTTTCAATCCGTCAGCTTTAAGCAGGTACTATGCCGATAAAATCAAAATATTAATAGACAATTATTTTGTGTAAAAACGGCTTTTCCTGAGTAAATGGGAATCTAAACCAGTGAATTTCAAATAAGGAAGCGTGTTTTTCACGTGAGTGTGCGTGCAAATTACGCATGGGGCATTCGGGCAGATTTCATATCGGACCCGCAGTTTTCCGCCTCAAATCCAAATAACCACCAGCAAATCCAGTTCAGGTTTGCGCAGGATTGGCCGGAGGTGTAGGGTGGGGCAATGCAACCCACACTGATTGCCCTATTGGCTTTTTGTCTCATGTTGGGTGGATGTCAAACCACTAACAAACTCAATCCCTTCGTAACCAATTCTTACTGTGATTCAGTGTTTGGGTATCCACCAAGGGCTATTGCTCGGATTCTCGATGTAGATCGACCGATCAAACCCTCAGATTTTACCCATGATGATGATTAAGATAACCTCCTAAACCTCCCCAAGGGAATCTCCTTCATTCCCCATCGCCGCGTTCTTCAAAACTGGACAACCAGTCAATAGATACCAAGTTTGAGCAATTGTTTGGCTGGGGATAAACCATGAGATTTGTTTGTTGACATGTAATGATGGGGCATATTGGCTTGCCCGCACCCCATTGTATGTACAACGCCAGAGTCGGCTCAAGAATCATGAAGACTACACATATCCTCGTCCTCGCATTTGTTGTTTTTTCAGGGATAGGTACTCCTAGTCATGCACAGGCACCCAAGAAAAAAAAGGATCCGGCTTCGAATCTCTATTTCACGGCCAACGGCCTTTACAATCGCAAGCTTTATGGCTTGGCGGCAGAGGAATACGAAAAATTTCTGGCAAAATATGCAGCGCATCCCAAGGCTGTATCTGCGCAGTTCGGCTTGTCGTTGAGTTATTTCGGACTGAAGAAATACGACAAAGCGGAACCGTTGTTGACAAAGTTGGCGGCAAATGCCGAAGCCCCACAGCGTGATCGGGTTTATCTCCATCTTGGCCAGTCGTTATTGATCTTGAAGAAGATTCCCCAGGCGAAAGCCGCCTTTAGTGCTGGACTAAAGCTGTCAAAGCCGGGAGATGTGCAGACATTGATGCAGAGCGGACTGCTGGAGACACAATATCAGCAGGGAAAATGGAAGGAGGCGGTAGTCACAAGCGCGCTGTTAGCCAACCGCAATGACGAATTCGGAACACTGGGCAAGCTGCGCGGCGCGCAGGCAAACTTTAACTTGAAGCAATTCAAGCAGGTTGAAACGGCTCTGACGGCGTTGAAACCCAAAGTGACCAAGAAACATTACGGGCAGGAAGTATCCTTTCTACTGGCCGAGGCAAAACGTGAGTTGGGTGATCTGAAGGGGGCGATGGCCGAATATGAGATCGTCGCAAGCCAGACAAAGGGAGAAAGGGTCGGTGAGGCATTGTTCCGGCTGGGTTTCGTGCGTTTCCAGCTAAAGGTGTATGACAAGTCGGCCGTCGACTTCGGTAAATACCGTACAAACTATAGGGCAGGGCCACACTATCAGCAGGCGGGCATTTATCTTGGCCGGTCACATCTTGAAAACAAGGCTTTTGCCGATGCTGAATTGGTATTGGATAACCTTTCAAAGGAACCAAAGGCGATTGCCGAAGTTTTCCTGTGGCAGGCGCGTGTGTACCAGCGGCAGGAAAAATATACCGAAGCCGTAAAGGTGCTGAGGGCCGCAACCGCGAAGTTTGCCGCCGACCCAATGGCTCCCGAGCTGCTCTTTGACTTGGGCAACAATCTCTTTGGCCAGGAGAAATATGCTGATGCAATCAAGCCATTCACACAGGTTATCACGCAGTACAAGACTTTTGAGTATGTTCCCGACGCGATGCGTCTCAGCTCTCTTTGCCTGCATTATGAGAAAAAGTTTAACGAGAGCAACCAACTCTGCGCCCAATATCTTACCGCCCATGCTGACAAACCTGAGGCTGCTGACATGGTCTTTTTGCAGGCGGAGAACCTGTTCTTTCTTGAGGACCATGCCAAGGCGATACCGGCCTACCAGAAGTATATTACTGCTAATGCGAAGCACACTCAGGTCAAAGTTGCCAAGTTGAGAATTGGCCAATCCTATTACCAACAAGAGAAATGGTCCGATGCCCTCAAGGCACTTGCACCGCTAACTGAACTGAAGAATAACTCAAGGATATTTGTCGAGGTGGACTTTCTTGTGGCCGACTGTCATTTTCGGACTGAGGTTTGGGATCAGGCCATCACTTTCTTTGACAAGTTTGCCACAGAAAAACCCAAGGAGATCAACGCTGACACCGCGCTGATGAAATCTGGTCTAGCTAGTGAGAAAAAGGGCGATTCCAAGACCGCCATTACCACCTATGGAAAACTGGCCAACGGCGCCAATTACCAGAAGAGCATCCATCTTCCGCATGCGCTGGTGGAGATAGGCCGACTGCAATACGATGCTAAGGCTTACTCGGCTGCTCGGATTGCGTTGCAGAAGGTGATCCAAGCCCACGCCGCCAGCCCGATAAAGGTGCAGGCTGACTACTATTTGGGTTGGGTAGCCCTTGGGGAAAAGAGACCTGATGAAGCGGCCAAGCACTTTGGGGCCGTAGCTGACAACAAACCCAAGCATGAACTGGCACCTGACGCACGGTTGCAACAAGGCATGGTACTGTTGGGCCAGAGAAAATCCGCCGAGGCACAGGCCGCGCATCAGAAATTCATCACCAGCTATCCCTCTAATGCCAAACTTGATCAGGCGACCTTTTATTTGGGCAAGGCAATGACCGAGCAAAAGCAGTGGGATCCGGCGCTTGCACAGTTTGACAAACTCGTAGCCATGACCAAATCTAAATTGCGTGACCGCGCGCTATACGAATCAGCTTGGGCCGAGAAGATGGCTGGTCGACCAGCCAAGGCTATGGGGCATTACGTGACGTTGTTGACCAAGTTCCCACAAAGTGAATTGCTGGAGGCATCGACCTTCGAACTGGCCGAATTGGAGTTTGAGGCGGCGGAAAAGGGGACGGCAGCACAGTATGATGCCGCTATCGGGCGGTTGACAGAGCTTGTAGCCAAAACGAAGGATCCCTCGCTGCTATCGCGTGCGCATTACCGGCTTGGTTGGTGCCATTTTAATATGGAAGCCTTTGATTTGGCCGTCAAGTCCTTTGAAACAGTTTTGGCGGGGCAACCGCCCAAGGAGATCATCCTTCCGGCCGCCTATCAGGCAGGTGAAGCACGCTTGAAGCGAAAGGAGTTCAAGGAAGCCATGGCCAATTACCAAAAAGCTTTTGCCGCTGATCCTTCCGACGAGACTTTGCACGAGCAAGCCCAGTTGCGTCTTGGGGAAAGCCAGAGTCTTACCGCTGCCTGGCCTGCTTCGGAGGTGACCTACGCCAAATTCATTGCTAGCTACCCAACTCATGACTTTATTCGCAAAGCCCATCTTGGCCTTGGCTGGGCGCAGGAAAACCAGAAGAAATATGAGCTCGCCATCACTTCCTATGAGAAGGTCACCGAATCAGGCGAACCGGATGAGGACGGCGCGCGCGCACAGTTCCAGATCGGGGAATGCTACCTGGCACAAGATGACTATAACAATGCCATTAAAGGGTTTATCCGGGTCACCATCAGTTATGGGCACAAGGAATGGATTTCCAAGGCGCTTTTGGAAATGGGCCACACGCTTGATCGCCAAGGTGATGCATTGAAGGCCGATGGCAAGAAGGAGGAAGCGGATACGGCCAAGAAACAGGCCCAAGAACGTTATCAGGAGGTCCTCAAGAAATATCCTACCACTGACGCGGCCACCGTCGCCAAGGCGCGCCTCAAATAGAATCCGGATGCCGATAAGCACAATAAACAACGCAAAAATATGAACAGAATAAGAAATATTTTGGCTTACATGGTCATCGGCGGGGCACTTCTCGGCCCATTTGCAATTGCAACGCTGGCTGCTGTTCCACCGCCGGCCGCGGGTGAAGAAAGTCAGCCCAAGAAGGCCAAGCTTTCCCTCTGGGATCTTTTGAAGAAGGGCGGATACGTGATGGTACCGCTGGCAATCTGCTCAATAGCGGGATTGGCCAGTTCGTTTGAGCGGGGCCTCACCTTGACTCGAAATCGCGTGATACCTGGAGGCTTTCTTGATGATGTGAAAACGAAGCTTGGCACCGATGGCAACACAAGTGCTGCCATTGCCTTCTGTGAAGAATCCGCTTCGGCAGCGGGTCGCCTGATCAAGGCCGGCCTAGGCAAGATGGAACGTGGAGTCGAGCACGTGGAAAAGTCGCTGGAAGAAACCGGCGGGCAGGAAATCGATCGCATGAAGCGCAGCCTGAAGATTCTGGGGCTGGTCATTACCATCGCACCGTTGCTCGGTCTGGTGGGCACGGTGTACGGAATGATTGAGGCTTTCCAGACCACCGCCGCCGCAGAGGCCACCACCGCCAAGTCCGCGCAACTGGCCAACGGGATTTACGAAGCCCTGGTCACCACCGCTACCGGCCTCACTATCGCCATTCCCATCATGGTGGTGCATTACATGTTGAATGCAAAAATAGACTCCTTTGTCGACGACTTTAATCAGTTAGGCGAAGGGTTCCTTAAAATTTGCGACCAAGATCCAGATCATGATGCAACCACAGCGCCAGATGAATCTGAGGATTCTAAACCTGTGTTAACGGAGTGAGAATACGCACTGACAGTACGAGTGGTGCGACGGTCGAGATGACACCGTTGATAGATATCATGTTCACGTTGATCATCTTCTTTCTGGCCACAGCTACATTCCAAGAAGAGGAGAGGGATATTGGGATCAACGTGCCATCAAACACTTCTGGCACAACCTTAAGCAGCGAGCCAAGGGTTATTGTGATCAATGTCAAGAAGGACGGCAGCTATAAGATGGGAGACAAGGAGATGAAACTTGACCAGATCCGGCTAATGCTCAAGGAAGAGGTGCAGAAAAACCCCGATAAAAAAGTACTCGTGCGTGGCGATGGCATGGCCAGGCACAAGGATGTAGCCGCTGCGGTTGCCGCCGCCAAGGGTGCCGGTGTCATTGAGACCCACATTGGATACAAAGCAGAACCCAATGAATAAATCAGAGAGTAAAGCTGCGAAAAAGAGCGCTAAGCCAGATGAGGGGATTCGAGGCCGGAGAGTGCAGATTGGCGGAGGCATCGTGCTTCTTCTCGCGCTGGCATCATGGTTGTGGTGGCCCACCGGAGAGAGCGAGGGCGGAAAAAATTTTGTTGATGGCATTACTATTGACCAATCCGTTAAGGGTGCCAAGCCGCTAACCGTCCTTTGGGAACCTCCCCGCTTGGTTTTGGATGAAAGTGAGAAGGATATTGATCAGTATGATCCGACGCTTTCGGCCAACAAACTCACACTCATCTTTGTGCGTGGGCGTGCCCATCCAGATGTGGGGGCAAACCTCTATCAGGTCCGACGCGCTTCCGCCACAGATCCCTGGGGCAAGCCTGAGTCGCTTTCAGAAATAAACACAGCCCACAACGAGATCAGTCCCGAGCTCAGCCTGGATGAACAGTGGCTCTTTTTTGCCTCAAACCGCCCTGATGGTCGAGGCGGATATGACATCTGGATTTCCGCACGTGAAGGTCATGGATGGGGTGTCCCTGTGAACGCCGGAACCAAGGTCAACACAGGATATAATGAAATTGATCCCGCATGGTTTGTGCAAGGAGAGCCCGGCACTTTTAACTCAGGACTCTACTTTGCTTCCAACCGACCCAGGCCCACTGCTGCCCAGCCCGAGGAACCTCACTGGGAAGGAACCCTTCGAGGCAGCGAACTGCCCAAGCCTGACGACTACGATATTTTCCTCGCACAGGCAGACCTCAAATCAGACAAGAAAGAAGCCGATGATGAGAAAGCGGAGGAGGAAACAGGAAGCACTTCCCCTTTGGCTGTCTTGCCACTAGCACCCACCTCGGCACTTGCCCTCAAGAAAGCCAAACGTTTGGACTACGTCAACACGTCCGCGCGGGAAGGGCAACCTGCCTTAACTCCCCGTGGTGACTACCTCTATTTCTCCTCCAATCGCCAGGAGACTCAGGGCAACCGTAAGAACCGGACAGACTTCGACCTCTACCGGGCACGCATTTACCCGCCGCAATCCCGTGCGCCGGAGAATGTTGGGACCTCCATTAATACGGTTGGGGATGAAACGGATCCGTTCCTGTTTCCCGGAAGTCAAGGCGAACTCGGGTTGCTATTCAGCTCCAATCGTGATGGAGATGACACGATCTATCAACTCTACCAATCCCGCACTGGCTTTGTCGTCCCCGTGGCTGTCAAGAAGGATCCTCCGGCCCCCGCAACTGACAGCGGGAGTGGATTTGCTAATTGGTTTGAAAAATACCAGTGGTGGATACTCCTGCTTATCCTCGCATTGCTGGCGCTATTGTGGTTGCTGAAAAATTTCCTGGATGAGGAACAGAGACGCCGTCTGTCGCTCATGCAGAGATGCCTGCTTTCCTCCCTGATGCTTCATTTGCTTTTGGCCTTCCTGTTGAGCGTGTGGGTCATCTCTGAGGCCGTATACAAGATAATTAAGGAGCAAACACCAGAGATCGCAGTTCAGGCAGGACAGCTCGCCCAGGAACGCATGGCTCTCAATCTGCGCGAACAAACCACCCAGTTGCCACAGATAAACGCCTCGTTGCAAGCTAAGCAAATAATCGAGCAACAGCCGGTCATTGAGACTCGCCCCCTGCAACCCGACATTGAAATAGAAGCCCAACAGGCAACTTCCCAGTCCTTTGCCGTTAGGCCTCAGCAGGTTCAATCATCCCTCGCCAAGCCGGACACTCTTGAGGCGATCAATCCCAAAGCCAATCTGGAAGTAACGCAGAATCCGGAAGCAGTATTGCTTGAGAACGCGAACCCGGAGGCGCAGGCCAACCGCCAGTTGACAGCGGCCACACAACAGCAGCAGGTGAAGCCGCAACCGCAGCAGATGGCGAAGGTTGAGCCGACGCAGGCCCAAAATCAGCCGGTGGAGAGCCAGCCCATTCAACAGTCCACAGCGGTTGCGAAAGTGGCACTGCCAGAAACGAAAAAGGTGCTGACACCGTTGGAGCAGACACAGGCCAATCTGAATGTAGAGCAGCCCACTCAACAGCCAGAGACGGTATCACTTGAGAACGCGAACCCGGAGGCGCAGGCCAACCGCCAGTTGACAGCGGCCACACAACAGCAGCAGGTGAAGCCGCAACCGCAGCAGATGGCGAAGGTTGAGCCAACACAGGCCCAGAATCAGCCGGCGGAAAATCAATCCACGCAACAGCCCACAGCAGTTGCTAAAAAAACGCCGGTAGAGATGAAGAGGACGCTAACACCATTGGAGCAGGCGCAGTCCAAGTTGAATCTCCGGCAGCCCACACAGTCTTTGAAAGCCACGACGCTGGAACAAGCCCAGCCTTCCGAAAAAATGAGCAGTGTAAAATTTCAACAGACCAAGAGCGAGTTGAGCCTCCCAAAAGCTGCTGTTCAAATTGCCCAAACCTTTCCAGAGACAATCGCAACACGACAGGTGACTACTAGGGCAACTACTGTGGTGTTTCAGCAGGCAAATGTGTCTCCCACTCCATTACCCGCTAAATTGGCTAACTTGCAGCTGGCCAAAGCGTCCATGAAAAAGCCAATTGTGCCATCCCGGTTACCTTCAAAGAACCAACTGGAAACCACGAAAGCGCAATCTACCAGTAATCGTGTTTTGGTGGAGGCAAAGGCTACGCAGTCAATCACCCAGGCAAAAGTGGTGACTGTCCCCAAGGAAGAGCAACCTCCAACTGCTCCAATCAATGTGGTAAAAAATAAGAGTACGCCGAAGGCAACAATAGTTGCAAAAACGGCACAAACGGAGACAGAGAAGGCGCTAAAACCTCTCCAATTGGCCGTGATTCAACCGATGAAAGTCCGACAACCTACGCAGTCGATTGACTATCTGCCTCTGGAAACTGACGTACCCATCCAAGCTCCTAAACAGATTATGATTAAAGCAGCTTCTGGTCTGAAGATCAATCCTGCTACGCCGAGCAAGCCGGTTTCAAAACCTGAGATGGTGCCTGTTCTGGCAAAGGTTGGCACCAAGCTGAATCTCTCTCCCAATGCAGCTCAACAATCGGCGCATGTGCTGGATAATTCGCCGAGTGAGTCGTTACCCAGTGTCAAGACGGCGGCTGAGTTGGTTGCGCAAAGATCTGCGCAGTCTGTTGAACTGGAGCAACGGACTGAGATAACTGAAGCCTCTGCGGCCAAGTTGAAGTTGGCCAGGAGCAACCGTACTGCCACTGTGGCTGTTGCGGCGAAAACCCGTGCTGGCATACCATTGACTGCTGCCATGCCTGCGCGCTTGACCTCGCCGATGCGCTTGCAGACGACGACCATCAAGAATGACTCCGCGGTGGATTTAACCTCCAAGCTGCTGGATCTGACGGGGACAGTGGAAATGGTTGAGTTGCCTGATGTTAAGCTCAATGTGGGAATCAATCTCGAATCAGATCCCGAACATGACAATCCAATGATCTTGCGAAAACCGAAATTGCGTTTGAATTACATTGAGCGGCTGGGAGGAAGTGAGGAAACGGAAAAAGCCGTCCGCCGCGCGCTGGATTGGTTTACGCGTAACCAGGAGAAGGCCGGCCACTGGAATCAAAGAAAGGGACACGATGTAGCCGCTACTGGAATGGCCATGCTGGCATATATGGGCTGGGGTGCCAAACACACCGAACCCGGGCCATACCAGAAACCGCTCGCCAAGGCGATGGAATGGATGCTGGCTAAAGAGCAAAATGGTGATATGCGAGGCCATGGTAATAGTGACATGTACGACCACGGTATTGCTGCCATTGCCATGGCCGAGGCATACGCCCTGACCAAGGACACACGATTATTGCAACCCGTAAATCGGATTGTCAGTTTCACCGTTAATGCGCAAAACCCGAAAACCGGTGGCTGGCGCTACAAGCCCTACAGCAAATCCTACCGGGACAAGGGAGATATGTCGGTAACCGGGTGGCAGATAATGGCGTTAAAGAGTGCGCAGATGGGTGGAATCAAGGTGCCTCAAACAGCGTTCCAGAGGGCTGATCAATACCTGAAAAAATTGAGGAATAAAGGAGGGTATAGCTATAACGGCGGTGGACCCAGTCCAACAATGACGGCCGAGGGCATGTTCTGTCGACAGTTGCTTGGGGGATTCCCTCCCAGTCACCACCGAATGCAGGAAAGCGCAAAATACATTCAAGGACATTTGCCCAATATCAAGGGTGTCACCTATTACTACTGGTACTACGGCAGTCTCGCAATGCACCAGAACCAAGGCGAGCCGTGGGAGAAATGGAATGAGAAGCTGCGCCCTATCCTGTTGCACTGGCAAAATACCAGGAATCCAAAGAATAAAGTTAGCTATGGCAGTTGGGATCCTACGGGCAAATACGGCCCTCAGGCTGGTCGCTGTGTGGTGACCGCCATGGCAACGCTCTCGCTGGAAGTCTACTACCGCTACCTGCCGCTATCCACGCCTACGTGGACAAACGAAGGAGGCAAAAAGCAATAGCTTGGGGTACCGAAAAACTCCCTGCGGGAAATCCGCATCAAAACGAGAGCACAGTTTTTCAGGGATTTTTACTCTTTATCCTTAAAACCCCCGTCAGCGGGATTTTCGGATACACCATCCACGCCGGCCCCCTCTTTGGGTATATCCTCGGGCGCCTTC
This sequence comes from uncultured Verrucomicrobiota bacterium, assembly GCA_964616045.1. Classification (GTDB taxonomy): domain Bacteria; phylum Verrucomicrobiota; class Verrucomicrobiia; order Limisphaerales; family UBA1100; genus UBA1100. The sequence continues at coordinate 15,825 of CAZTTU010000042.1, forward strand.
TTGTTCTCAGCGTCCTTCGCTGCAGCATCTGGATCTACCGTCGGACCGCAACCGACCGAGAGAGAAACGGAGGAAACCACCAGCACTATGGCGAATATGGTTGGTATGATTTTTTTCATTTGGTTTAAGGTGAGAGAATAGAAATTTTATCCAGTTACAATTACTAGGTCTAGTCAATAATGACAGCCCAACACGGGGGAACAACGCGCGCCAAAGCACCTGTGAGATAGCATGTAACCCCATGCGTTCAATGAATGAACGCTTTAGCAATATCCTTCCGGCAATTCAAGGCACAAAAAACCGCCCCGAAGAGCGGCGCTTGAATAAGCCGAAGCTTTTTTGGGAGAAGAGTGACTACCACTGAGCCGGCCGGATCACCGTCAGGTTTAATCCCGGCGCAACAGCGTTACCTTCCGCGAAGTTATCTCCGGCACGCATCAACTGGTCATTAAACTCGCTGGCCGTCCCCTGAGAGACTGCACCGCCCGCTGTTCCCCAGTTGGCTTCATCCTTAGCCAGACCAGTCATGCTGAAGGCAGCGCTACCCGGACCAAAAAATTTGGCAGCAGGGGTGAATAACCAGTCCTTTCTCACAGATCGTCCATTTTCCACAACAATGCGTTGTCTCCTGGCACCATTCACCCGAATGTTGGTAATGCCATGCCCATTCCAGTGTCCCCAATAGTACTGTGGGAAATCATCACCGGCAGGATACATCCAACCGGTTCCTCCGTACCTACTGTTGCCATTTCTCCTCATACTTTGCCCCTGATCAGTGCCTTGGTTGTAGCTCTGTCCGGCCGCCCCGTCTATGTTGCGGGTGATAAAATCAACCGTTTCGGGCGCTTTGAGGTCACCCCCATTTGCCACGGCATAGCTTTTGAGCCGGTTGTCCGGGTTGACCGCACAGTGATAATTGTTGAGCCCACCAGATTGTAATCCCCTGCGAAGCCCGTAGTCGGAGAACTCCTTTTGTCCATTACGGCGTTGACGAGCCATGACCTTCTGATCCAAGGGCGAGGCCACCGTTGCAAGCTTGGTGAGGGTCTGCCGGACCGCGGTGGCATTCAACCACCGATTGCACCACGGGTCATGTATATTGGCATAACCCAAGCCCGCCATTAAGAGGTGACCCGCACCATTGTATCCCGACCAAGCGAAGCCGCCATGCATGTGCGGCGAGTCACCATCAATTTCGTCGGCGAGAACCTGATAAGCCTTGTTTAGTTGACTCAGGTTGTTTGTACACTTCATGCGGTTGGCCTTGTTTTTGGCCTTCGCAAGAACGGGCAGCAACATGCTGGCCAGAATGCCGATAATGGCAATGACCACCAGTAATTCAATTAGTGTAAATGCTCTTTTATTCATGGCTTCCCTTTTTCAGTTTGGTTCGGATGGATGTATGCATTTTACGATTTTTCATCGAATATACAGACCACACTCAGGTCTTCAGCATCATTTATGCCAAGTCGCTGAGTCTATTTTTACTTGAGAACCCGGCCGGCTATAAACTGGATCCGTTTGAGGAGCGGGATTATCACGCCATTAGCATGATAATTTACTCATTCGTATGCACAAATGGCACCATTTCGAGAAAGGATGACGTTTGATCGTGCCTTATTCGCTCAATTCTATTTCTGCAGCCAGCGTAGAATCTGTCAGGTTGGGATGGATTGGAAGATGTGCCGCCTTCGGATTGGTTTTTTAAGTTATTTCCCACGCTGTAATCGAAGGTACTGACAAATAGAGTGGATGATTATCACGCCAATCAGATGGCAAAGACAGCAGCTCCCATGACATCATGGTCCTTAGTTCTCCACGATCCACACGTTGCGGAACTGAAGCGGATTGCCGTGACCCTGCAATTTGATGGGGCCGGGAGTGCCTTCGGGATCGCGTCGGGAACCACCGGTCTTGCCGTTAATCTCCAGATCCTTGTGGATCACCACGCCATTGTGCTTAAGCGTCATGCGGGCATTTTTCACTTTCTTGCCGTCTCTGCCCACGGCATTGGTGAATTCCACGTCGTAGGTCTGCCACTGCAATGGCGGAAGGCACATGTTCACGATAGGGGCAGCCTTGGTGTAAACGCCGCCACACTCGTTGTTTCTGCCCTCAAGACCAAACGAATCAAGAATCTGCACCTCGTAATGATCCACCTGGTAAAAACCACTGTTACCACGGCCTTGTCCGCGCGCGGCCGGCTTGAAGGGAAGGAGAAACTCCACGTGCATGGTGTAGTTGCTGAATTTACGCTTGGTCTTGATATCGCGCCCGTCGGTGTTTAGCAGCTTGGTCTTTTCATCCACGCGGCCATCCTGCCATTCATCCTTGCCGGCACCATCAAAGAGCACAATCGCGCCCTTGGGCGGCTTGGAACCCATCGTGGGACTCCTGCGCTCGGTACGCTCCAGTTCAAATTTCTTCTTCCCGAACATACCGGTCATCTTGCCTTTGAGGATTGTGGCACTAGCGGTTTTATGACCATCGGGAGGAAATTTTCCGGTAGCGCTGAATTGGCCCGCCGAACCGGCAAGGTAGCGTCGCTTGCCCTCAGCCACCGTAAAGACGGCCTTGCCGGCCTCCAACTTGCCGGCCAAAAGTGAGCGTTTGTCGCCGCGCTCCCAACTCGCACCGGGCAAACCGCCGGGATAGAGCACGGCCTGAAATTGGCCGCCGCCGAGCGCAATAACCTGCGCGCCAAAATCGCACCCACAGGAAAGCTCACCGACATACTCGCCCTGAATCTGAAAATCGAGAGGCAGAGTTTTATCCTTTGCATCTGTCCATAGGCCATTGGCTGCGGACACGGAAAATCCGAGAGTCAATCCGAGAAGAAGCAGTGTCTCTTTCATAATAGTGGCTGGGGAGAAGGTAGTCGATTGACGGAGTTTGGCAAGCTAGCGGATGAACTCCTTCACGTAATCGACGCCGAGGCCGACCAGCTCGAAGTGCGAGCGACACATCTCGACCCTTTCAGCACGAGCATGCGGGAGCCACCAAGTGAGCCTTGGTTGGTTAAGTTTCTCAAATTATGGCTGAGGAAGCTCACTTCTTTTTGCGCGGGCGCTTCGGTTTGGATTTCACTGGCACGCCCAAATCAGCAGCCGTCTTGCTGATCAGATTTGGCACATAGTTCCCCATGCGGGCAGGAGTAACTTTGCCCTTGGGGGGAAGAACCTTGATGGTGGCGGCGTAGCGTCTGGCGTTGTCGTCCACATAATCCAGAGCGTTGAGCGCAAGCATGGAGGTGAAGACGGAGTTCTTCGACACATCGGCGTGTTTCATCAGGGTATCGACGGCGGCAGATTGATCCTGGTCCTTGCCGTATCGGCCCAGGGCCTCAGCGGCAACGCAGATCACTGCGGTGGATTTGTCATTCAACGCCTCCCGCAGCTGTTCGCGGCCTGAGGCCACGGATTTTTCGCCGCGAATCAGGTAGCCCATCGCGGCCCAATAGCGCACGGCGCTGTCCTTGTCCGTGATTAGCTTCGCCAACTCTTTCCCGGCCGGTTCGCTTTTCATTGAGGCAATCTCTGCAGCGTGCATCACGCGCGCCATTGGATAGACCTTGTCATCATGTCCCATGTCATACGGGGCGCCCTCGCCGCTACGACTATGAATCTCGCCCTCGGGCAGGAAACCAACATCGCGGATTTTCACCGCCAAGGACCGCTGGGCTTTGCGCAGGCGCTTTAATATGTCCGCGTGCTTTTTTGAACCGGCCAAGTTGTTGACCTCATCGCGGTCATTCTCCAGGTCATAGAGTTCCTCGGCGGGCTTGGTTTGCCAGAATTTCGACTGAGCGGCGTTAAGTTTGTCGGCGTGATACAGGTCATGCCACACCTGCGTGGTCGGGGTCTTGAACATGTAGGAAATGTATTGCCCGTAAATTTTGTGCGGCATGTAGTTGCGAATGTAGATGTAGCGCTTGTCGCGCACCACGCGCACCATGTCGTAACGCTCATCCATGCGTCCGCGAAAACCGTAAATGTAGGGCTGCTCAGGCGCGGCGTGTTTGCCCATGAACGCATAGCCCTGCATATGCTTGGGCGGCTTTATCCCGGCGAGACTCAAAAGAGTGGGCGCAAAATCAATGAAGCCCACCAGACGATCACTTTTCCCATTCACCTGATAGTCACTGGGAGCCAGGTGTTTCCATTTTTCGGGAACGTAGAGAATTAGCGGAACATTGAGTCCACTGTTAT
>CAZTTU010000043.1:0-19314 GCA_964616045.1 uncultured Verrucomicrobiota bacterium
GGTGTTCGCCGACCAGGCCCTCGACCAGCGCGGCAAGGATGTGATGCGCGCCAACACTGGTGGCGAGATGGGGGTCCAAGGACTGAGGCTCCGCGCCGTTGCCCAGATGCAGCACCTGATCGCGAGCCCCGGTTTCAACATTAGTTGGAGGACGCGAACAGGCAACCAAGCAAAGCAGGACGAGCGTGCAACACAAGGGCTTCATACAGGGTGAGGTTGGCGGATGGGATGGCGAGCGAACAAGAAAAAACGAATGCGTTAATTGCCAGCGCCAGGGATGGCTTTCTTCTTTTCCTTGTCGAAAGGATTAATCAACTCGGGCAAGCCGTCATACTCCACTTTCTCTCCCTCCTTCAGTCCCAGCCTGCGACGCAGGTTGGCCGCTCTTAGAGGAGGAGCACCAGCAAGCCATTTGTTCAGGGTCGTGTCGTGTATATGTTCAAACGGTGGAATCAGGACACGATCCTCCTCTGTCCCCACCTTGCGGCGGTTGTACCTATCGTAGGCTCGCTTAGCCAGGCGCATAAGCCCCTTGGCCTGTTCATCCTCCTCCATGCTGAAAAATACATATGCCCGCCAGATCATTTGTTCCAAGTTGGCCAACGTTGCGGTACGACCACCGTTCTTCATTTCCTGAACAACCCGCTCCGTGGCAAATACATCCAGGCGCATAGTCTCTGTTTCCACATCGTAGCCAATGTACCACTTCATCTTTTCAGGATATTTTTCACACAACAGGTTAAAGTAGTAGAGTGCCTCGTCGATCCGGTTATACATGTACAGGTCAGTGACCGCTTTGCGGCAGAAATTATGGTGGGCGTTACGGAATGTCTCCAGGGTTGCGTCGGTCACTTCCTCCGGCCTTTCGAATAAATCATCCGCATCGAAGCCCAGCGTCTCCACGCGCCTGGCAATTTCCCTATTCTGCCGTTGTTGGCCGGCAAGCACCGTTTCAATCCAATCTATTTGCTTCTGGAAAATACTATCAACAATCTCAACGGATTCCATGCGGGAATACAAAACCCAGTTTCGGCCATCTTTATAGCGTTGTTTCCAGTCCTGGAAATTACGATCAACCACCAGCCGACCACGCTTGTAGTTGATGAACAAGGACTGGAACATAAGCCGCCGCAACTTGCGAATGAGATCCTTACGGGGATTATTGTGCTGACACTTCTGGTAACCCACCCAGGACCAGTAGATGGCATGTGTTTCAGGCAACCGCCACTCCAGGCCCACATCTTTTTTGATCAGGTTGCCATCCTTATTGGGCACCATTGCCATCCCCAGTTCACGGTCCATCTGCTGCATTTTCCTCGGATCCATCTTGAACTCCTGGGTAAGACGTTTCACACGCTCACGAACCGCTTCCGATTGCTCGGAATCGTCCTGTGGCGGGTTGATGAGTTCCTCAAAATTCGGGCGACCCCCGTTCTCCAGACAATCCTCCAAGCTGGGCCATAACACATCGGTCATCTGGTTGATCCAGATGTTCTTGTACTTGCGCTGGGCCACATCCATATCCTGACCCATCTTGTGTTGAAAAATCCATGCCAGTTCGTGGTACAATTCCGGCTCGTGCGGGTTGTACTGGATGGCCTGATCGCGAAGCAATGAAATCCCCGACTCCACCCATTTCCAGCGCTTGTCGGTGTCCTTCTCCTTTACTGAAATGTTGTAGGCAAGATTCCATGCGCGATCAGTCCAAACCCGCGGCGTATGCGGTTGCAGCTTGGTGATCCAGTCGGAGAGCTGCATCATCTCAAAATATTTGCCATCCTGCTGCATCTGGCTGATCCGCATCCAGAGGATGGTGGAGAGAACTCCTCGAAACCCACCCAGGGTCTCGGAGGTAAAACGCATCAACGGAGGCGCATTCTGGATGGGCTCCATATAGGTGGCACTCAACTGTCCACGCTGCTGATTAACCAAGCCCTGCGAGAAGGCCACCGCACCCAGCAGGGGTAACAGCAGAAGGAGGTAGAGAGTCTTACGGGAACTATTGGGTGAAGCTGCCATATTTCGCTAAACTACGTCAGTCTATCACTCCTTGCCGTACAGAGCCAGTTCACGTTGTGAAAAAACGCCCATCCCAAACGCCATAAAAACCCCGCCGCCAAGCCCCCATACCACCAGATAGGCTTTGCCCAACATGCCCCAAGTAATGCTCCGCCCCTCACTAAGCGAGGTAATGGGTGAGTAATCCTTAAGTGGACTGATAATCGTGCTGAGGACCTTGAATGCATAGATGGCAAACGTGTCCATTATACTCTTGTTGCGCTCGCCCATGCTATATGTCTGGCGTAAACCGCCATCCTCCACCACCTCCTGCATGAGGGGGGTGCATAGGGAAATAATTAGCAGGCCAATACAAGTAAATGCCGCGATCGAGAAGTCCATGAAACTGGCCATGGCCAATCCCATCGCGCCAAGGATGCCAAGCCAGCAAAAAACCACAGCCATGGACCGCAGAAAATTCACGCCAAAACCACTCTCCTGATAAAGCAGTTCCAAGTCTCCCTTCCAGAAGGGCACTGAGAGGGCATACCGATCATGGTGGTTTGCGAAGGTTACTTTTAGTTGATCATTTTCATCGAAGGCTGCAGGATATACATCATAATTGTGAAAGGTTCGGATGGTGAGCATTTCATGAAAAATCACGTCACCAAATTGGACGCTGGCTGGGTAAATATCGCCTTTCCCACTCATGCCAATCTGAGCGAGCTCACGACGATTTTCATCAGCCAGGTTGACAAAACCCTCAAGTTTGAAACGCAGACTAATCGGCTCATCCTTGGGAAGATCGTGCACCCCAGGCAGATGGAATAACCAATCAGCCTTGCCGCCCGCACCCACAGCCTCCAGATGAACCTTGGCTAGCTCGTGAGTGTCTTCCCACCAAATGTCCGCGTCAGTAGGGAAATTACTTTGGGATGGATCCCATTCAGCGTTGCCTTTCTGCAGTTCCTTCAAATAATGCCCAAGTGCCTGTGCCACCTTGCTGCGAAATTCCGGAACATCGGCATATTCCAGACTTTCCCTCTCCTTGATCCCGGGATAGTCGCCAGGCATGTTTTTTCGGACACTCTCCAAAAATATTTTGGCCGCATATTCCTCCAAGCTCTTTTGCGCATCTGCCAAATCCGGTTTAATTGAGGCGCGACCAGCCAAAAACTGAGTTTTCACCCGTTCCATTTCCTTATCAGCCAACATCCGCCGCAGTTCATCCAACAGCCACTTGGGACCCATGCGACTTTTTTTCTGCTCCTTGATGGCCTCATAAGCTTTTTTGAACTCTCTATACTGTTCATCGATGGACATTTTTCCCAATTCCTCGGCCCGTTCCTTCTTCGTTATCTCAATTTGTTTCTTCTTCAATTCCCCGACCTGCTGCTTTTCACCACCTTCTAAATCCGTCTCCAGCCTCAAGGTCCATTCACGCACCCGCTCCTGTGCCCAGGGCTGGACCATCCACGGAGGAATTCCCTGTGTGTCGTCGTAGATGATGTGAGCCATTTTTTCTATCTTGTCTCCCGGCTCCATGCTTAGTTCGGTTAGGCGTTTGTCTGCAAAGTTGTCCACCCGGTAATAAACCATGCCGTATATTGAGGCTCCAGCGAGGAAAAGCAGGGCCGCATTGAATGTCATGATTCCCATCCATTTACCCAGCCAAATTTGCCAGCGAGGGATGGGCTTGGAGGTCAACAGCTGCATTTGGCAACCGGCAACATCGCCAGAGATGGAATTACAGGCCAACCACAGGGTGGTGGAACCCAGCAGCAGAAAAACCATCGCCATCGTGTAGGTCAGCAGCACATTGACCATACCCTTGGCGGTGCCATCCCCCTTCAGAACCATCGGCAGAATCAGGACGTTTAACACCAGCATCGCCACAACCACCCAGAACACCCTATATCGCAGGGATGCCTGCCACGTAAGACTGATCATGGCGAATACCGGCTTGAACGGTCCGGGGACAATATCCAGCGCCAAGGGCTCCAGCTTGGCCTCCAGCTGGCCACTCTTAACGCGCGCAGCCGCGGTGATGTCCGAGGGCGCATCGACATCGCCCCGGTAGACCCAGCCGTTTTCCTTGAGCGACTTGCCATGCAACCGACACGAGCCAAGGCCCGTGTAGACATGAATCAAGAGCAGCGGAAGCAGAAACCATTTGCCCCAAAAAACCAGCGCAACCACCGCCGTCAACTCCATCAGGAAAAGGCCCACACCCAGCAGCCAAAGACCACGCAGAAAAGCCCAGATCGGCCCCAAGAGCAGAGCCGGGACATCAACGTGCCGGGCACGAACAGCACAAAAGCCCTCCTGAGGATGTTCGTAGACAGACCAGCGTAATTTTTCCTCGGCCATGTCAGGAATCAGTCTTTTTTGTCTTCACCCAGCAAGCCGCTCAACTTCTTGTTGGCCTGGGAAAGGTCGGCCTTTTTGTCCGGTCCTTTATCAGGCAACTCAGACTCGTCCGGTTTCAGCTTGGATTCAGCAAGGGCAGCAAGTTTCTTCTCATCCACCTTCGGCTCAGGAGTTTTCTCTGTTTCCGGTTCAACCTCTGGCTGGGTGGTCGGCGCAGCCAATCGCTCAAGCTTGCGTTCGGCCGCTGTTTTGACCGGGCCATCTCCTCGCAGAAACTCCGCCACATGACTGCCCGAAGTGGCGCCGGAGGTATCGGCCTCACTTTCACGGGCCTTGTTGACGACATTGATAAAATAGCTCTCAAGATTCTGCGTGGGATTATCAATCTGGATTTTTTCCTCGGCAACGTCGTGCTTGATCTGGTCGAGAACCTTGGCCAGCGCTGGTTCGGGCAACGAGGGCATGGTGATGCGTACCGAATCGCGCTCAGCCAATAAATCCCCCAGTTCTCCAATGGCCTGCACCTGGCCACCGTAATAAATCACTGCCCGGTCACAGACATCCTCAACATCAGAGAGCAGGTGGCTCGAAAGGATGACTGTCTTCCCGCGTTGGGCGAGGTTAAGAATGAGATCCTTCATCTCACGACAACCGATGGGGTCCATGCCGCTGGTGGGCTCGTCAAGAATGACCAGGTCCGGATCATTGATCAGCGCCTGGGCCAAGCCGATGCGGCGCTGCATACCCTTGGAAAATTCACCAACAGTCCGCAGGTGGACATTCTTAAGACCGACCATGTCAAGGAGTTGCTCAGCACGTTTTTTGCGCTCAGCGCCGCCAATAGCAAACAGGTTACCGAAAAAGTCGAGGGTCTCCTCCGAATCGAGATACTTGTACAGGTAACTTTCCTCCGGCAGATAACCTATACGTGCCTTGGTCCGCACATCCCGAGGCGAACGGCCAAAGACCTGAATCAGACCTGAGGTGGGATACAGTAACCCGAGCAACATCTTGATGGTGGTGGATTTGCCTGAACCATTGGGGCCAAGCAGGCCAAACACCTCGCCGCGGCGGATATCAAAGCTCACATCGTTGACCGCCTTGGCCTTGGGCCGGTGCCAGAAGTCCTTGAAGACCTTGGTCAGACCCTTGACCTTGACCACCATTTCACGCTCCTGACCACTCTGGGCCGGGGCGTCCGTCTCTTGCTCAAGTGTTGCAGTTGCCGCCATGGATCGATACCCGCCCGAGGGCGGTCACTCTAACAGTATAAGTATAACACAAATAATCGTCGTTCAACCCTCTACCGTCGCCGGCTCGCCCAATGCCTCATCATCAACCGACTGCCCCGGGGTCTCGAATGGTTCAAGATCCTCACCCTGACGCACCAGCCGGGCACTGTTAAACACCACCATCAACGAGCCAACCACGTGCAATGCAGCCGCCATCACCGCCGTGATATAACCCAACCACGCCAACACGAAACCGCCGATAACAAAGAGGATGCCAAAAAGGAAATTCTGGTTGATGACCGCACGCGTCATGCGCGAAAGACGAACAAGGAAAGGCAGTCGGCGCAGGTCATTGTTCATCAGGGCAATAGTAGCCGACTTGATGGCCACTTCACTGCCAGCCGCGCCCATGGCAATACCGATATCGCCGGCGGCCAATGCCGGGGCGTCATTCACGCCGTCACCCACCACTGCCACCTTGTAGCCCTTGCTACGGATGGCTTTCACGAAATCCACCTTGTCTGCCGGCAGGCACTCAGCCGATACATCATCGCAGCCGATTTCGGCGGACACCCGCTCGGCCACCGGTGTGCGATCACCTGAGACCAGTGAAACACGCCGCACTCCCTCCTCCTTGAGAGCTACCATGGCCTCGGCAGCCTCCTCGCGGGTCTGGTCCGACATGCCAATCCACCCAATGTATTTGCCGTCACGCGCAACAAAAACCAGACTGTAGCCCTGCGTTTCATCAAGATCCACCGAGCCCTCAAAATCACCTTCAACATCATTTTCCTCCATCCAAGCCTGGCGGCCCACCAACACTGTGGCCCCATTGATACGGGCAGACACGCCCTTGCCAGCCGTCTCGGAAAAATCCTCCGGTTCCGCCAGGTCCAGGTCCACCTCGTCTGCCAATGTAACCATGGCCTTGGCCGTGGGGTGATTGCTGTAACGCTCAGCACTGGCGGCAATAAGCAACAAGTCAGCCGACTCGGCATCCTCAACCGGCTTCATGCGACTAACCGCCAGTCTGCCGGTGGTTACCGTGCCCGTCTTGTCGAACACAAAGGCGTTGATTCGGGCTGCCAACTCTATGTCACTTACCTGCTTGATGAGCACACCCAATCGCGCGGCGGCAGACAGAGAAGCCACAATTGCCGTCGGGGTAGCCAGAATGAAGGCCACAGGACACGCCACGATATAAATGGCGATGACACGGGTTATATCATGCGTGAGCGCCCATACCAGTGCGCCCATCACAAGGACCAATGGGGTGTAGAACACCATATACTGGTCGACAATCTTCATGATGGGCAACTTGGTTTTCTCGGCGGCAAGAATGAGTTCACGAACACGGCCAAAGGTGGTCTCCCCTCCCGCCTTGGTCACACGCACCTCAAGCACACCCGTGATGTTGGTGGTGGCTTCAAACACCTCGTCACCCTCACTCTTGTCACGCGGAAGGGATTCCCCGGTGATATTTGCCTCGTTGATTGATCCGGATCCTTTCACGATTTCGCCATCAGCAGGAACATTGTCACCCGGGCGAACGCGTATCACATCGCCCACATCCAAGTCGGCAGCGGCCACCTCCTCCTCTTCATCATTACCGGCAATAATGCGCCTGGCCTTGGTGGGCGTTAGCTTGATGAGGCTCTCAATGGATTCCTTGGCTCCCTCGGCGGTGCGCGTTTCTATCAGTTCAGCTATGAGCATGAAAAATGCCACCAGCCCGGCCTCACGATATTGGCCGGTGGCAAACGATGCACTGACGGCAATGGCCACCAGTTCGTTGGTAGTCAGCCTGCCTTCAGCCAAGTCCTTAAAGGCGCGCCAGAGAATGGGCATGGCCAGGATAATGGCGCCCAGCATTGCGGAAAGATCACCCACGGTGGAACCGCTTCCACTTCCATCAGTCACGCCGCTGTCGATGAACCAGTCGGCCAGGAAACCGTTGATGACAAAAACAAGACCCAACACGATGAGCGGAAACCGCACATCACCTCGGGCAGCATCGTCACCTTGATTTTTGCTCTCAGCCATTTTAATCAAATATTTTTCAAGGGCTTGCCTTGGAGCCAGGGTCCATCTCCCTGGCCTTTTGTTTGCGTGGCGGCAGGCGTCGCACGATCAATTTCGCCCTGGGCCGGCCCCCGTTGGGACCTGCGGGGAGTTTGGTTATCTCCACGTTGTCAGCGGACAAGATTCCCCTGATTGTATCACGCAACCGCTTCTCCAGCTCCAGTTGCAGGCCTTCAGGATTATCCCCGTAGTTTTTCCAGAGCGAATTGAATTCAGCAAATTCATTGTTCACGCGCTCCTTAAGCAGTTTGGCGTCGGCCTGCGCTTCACGAATTATATCATCCGCCTCGTCCTGCTTTTCTTCTTTTTCCTTGCGGGCGTTATTAACCTCCTTGGTGACTTTCAGCTTGGCCGAGCCGCGTGCCTGCCGCAATTCCCTGTCTCTATTGGCGACTTCCCCCCGGGGCAACACTACGGTCAATTTAAAAGTCTCACTGTTAAGCTCCACCCCCAGATCATAGGTCTTCACAAGATTCTTCAGGCGGTATAACAGCGCCTCTTCAAAAACCATGGCCTGGGTATCTTTGCCTTCGGCCACTCGCACAGGCCGCTCCTTGTATTCCAGGATGTCCTCGACCTCATATCCTGCAGCCGTCACCACAATCGCGTTGTCGAGCGCGCAGCGCAAAACTTTTTCAACATCCATATATTCAAAGTTGTACCGGCGAAAATCTTTGACCTTGTAATGCAGTTCCGCCTGAATGTGCAGGATGTTCCAGTCGCGGGTGAGCACATAGCCATCGCGCTTGGCGTTAAACTGGGGATTGGTCCCGGTCGCGCTTCCGTACCAGCCAACGGTTGAGATAACATTGAGTTCACCGCCGGATACGTCCACTTTTTCATCTATCGGGAAAGGCCATGCCCAGACCATTTTCCCCTCGGTAAGCACCTCTTCACTGCTGGTCTGCAACGGCCGGCCAAATCGCAGCACCACCGATCGTTGGCCCGGCTCCACGCGCGAGAAATTGGAGAACAGGAAATAGCCTGCCAGGATGACTATCACAATATAGAGAATAACAAACCCGCCCCGAAGAGCCTGAGTCAACGCCTGCGTGCTGACATCAGTCCCGGTCTCGCCGGTCTCCAAACCCGGGTTAGGCTGTGGCGTCTCGTCGCTCATGTTACTTTTGGGGAGCTGGCTTTCCTGTTACCTCATCAAGGACATTAAAAAGAGGATGATTGTCAGAAATTATCAGCTGAATCGGTTTGTCACGCAACACTTCCAGGGCCTTGATCTGCTTGAGTGTAATTGCCAGTTTCGCCCTTCTTTCAGAACTGTCTGCCGCCCTGTAACTATCGGTCACCTCGCTTTGCGCCTTGTTGCGCAGGTTTGTGGCGTTGTTTTCCGCCTGTCTGATTATCGCACGCCCCTCCGTTTGGGCTATCTTTTCAATTTTGTTGGCCTTGCTCAGGGTTTCTTGATTCAGCAAATTGATTTGCTCTTGTTTATACTCAGTCATGCCCTTGAGGACGCTTTGTGCCAGACTATCGGGAAGCCCAATGCGCTTGATGCCAAGAAACTTGATTCCCAACCCCACTTCGGCTGCCTTGGGAACCACCTTTTCTCGTATTTCCTCCTCAATCCTGACATAACCCAAAGAGCCTTCGCCATCTTTGCCTAGAAAATCCATCAATTTTTTTGTGCCCATCAGCTCGGAACGCGCACCCCTGACCAGTTCACTCAAATACTCCTGTGCCTGCCGCATCATCGCTTCCGCTGAACGAAATCGCGCAAATGTATTGCGAAACTTCTCCGCATCATTCACGTGCCAGCCAGCGTAAACAGCAATCTTGACACTAGCGCCCCCGGCTCCCAATTCCTCATCGAAACCTGTCTCCATCACGTGAACCCGCCCGTCCAACTCACGCACCTTCTGCAGCGGCCAAGGAAGACGGAACTGGATGCCTGCATCATCCTTGAACTGCTTTTCCTTCAAGGCTTTCGGGGTCATGAAGTTGGTGCTGCCATACTTGATCTCTGGCGAGCCCGACCAGGCCTGCACCAGCACAATTTCGTTGGAACGCACCTGATAGGTGAACATCAGGGAGAGGAACACCATCAGCAGCAAAAGGCCGACGACAAAAACAACGATTTTTTTAGCTTTCATGACAAAATGTTAATTCATTTGTTGGAACCACCAACCGAAATTTTGGTGTCGTCTCCAAGAAGTCCATCGCCTCCCTGCTTGAGATCCACCTCATATCCCTCGGCATCCACCCCAATAAGAACAATTTTGTTTTCAATGGAACCAAGATAGTTGGTTCGCGCGTCAATCAGCTGGAACGCCGGATAAACACGCTGTGAGGCACTATACAGCTTAAAGAAATCATCTTCCCGCTGTCTTTCCCCGCCGGCTTTGTAGCCAATGATCTCGGCTTCAAGCTGTCCCAAGGTCACCAGTTTGGTTTGTTCAATAAGCGACATTCGACGCAGGGATTCGGCCCTCAGTTTACTCAGCCGGTCAGACCCCAACTGCAATATTCGACCGGCGAAAAAATCCTCATACTTCTCAACGGGCGAACCTTCAGCTGGATCTTCGGTCTTGTCGGGTTGCTTCTCGTCTTGCACGGCCATCATGGCTGTCTCGTTCGGCGGCTGAACCCCGTCCAACCCCACATACAAAACATCCAAGCCCAAACCTATCTCATTTACCTTTTCCTGCACCTTCGCGCGAATATCCTCGGCCAGCTTTCCTCGATGCGTCATTAAAATGGACCGGGCGTCGGACTCAAGGAAATGTCGAGTGAGCTGCCGTACCACCAGTTTCTCAAGAACCGACTCGGGTTGGACAGCGTAATTGGCGTACTTTGCCACATCTCCAATCCTAAACTGCACGAACACCCCAGCAAACAGCAGCGCCTCCACATCGCCTCCCTCTTCAGTGTCATTCCCCTGCGGCTTGATTCCCATTTTGGCCAAGGAAGTTCCCAGTGGCTCGAAGCGTGTGGCAAAATAGGTACGTAAAATCTTTTTGCGCACCAGATGCTGCTTGTCATAATCGCGTACGTTGGGTTCCTTCCATATCCTGCTGTGCTGCAGGACGTCCGGTTTGCCATCGCCGTCAACATCCGCCAGGAAGGGTGGAGCTGGACTGACCATCTGCCCTTTGTCGTCATCATACCAAAAGAAACTCCGTCCACCCAATTTCTTCGGATCCAACTCCGGGCCGATGTACAGCATGCGCACCTCATCCTCAAAGTACCGCTCCACCCGGTCAATCGGCCAAGGCAGCGTGAAGTTGATGCCCGGGCCCACAGTGCTATTGCCATCGATCGGTTTCCCGAGTCGCTCCAGATATCCCACCTGACTCTGGGGGATGATAACCACGCCCGATGAAAGCCAGAGCACGAATACCTGCAGCAACACCAGCAACGCCAACCGCTCGCGCAGGAAGCGGTAGCCCCAGGTTTCCGACACCTTGAATCCGAATTGATAGTCCAGCGCATGAGCCGCCGTGGTGAAAAAACCCTCGGGTTTGCTGATCAGCCCCACAAGCCGACTATGGTAAAGCTGCCGCACCTCCTGCCCTTTCATCCGCGGGCGATACTTCTCAAGGATCAACCTAAGGAGGGTTTCGAATGCCAGTATCCCCATGAATATACAAAGACCTACCGCCAGGTACTGATGGACCAGGGGATATTCCAACATTGCCGCTGCACTGACCGCTGCCAAAAGGAAAAACAGATATGCACCCAACAGCAGGAAATCTGAGCCCGGCTGCAGAATCAACGCGTTTACCTTACGCGAAAGAAGTGTCGCGTAACGACCGCGCAGGAACAGGAACATGCCGAACACGGCCGAGATGGCCACCATCACGCCAGCCCCATCTAATACCTGCTCCTCGGCAAAGTCATAAAATCTGGAATTGCTCCTGACAATAAAGTAGACAACGCCCACTTCCAGCAAAAGCAGGAACCCCGTAAAAAGTGGCACTATCCATCGGTCAAACTGTTCCCGTGTGCGCCGCGCCGCAAAGGCGTCGCCCTCAAACATGGAGCTATCCTCAGAGCCGCTTGTTGTTTCTTCATACTCAAGCTGCTCCTGCTTTTCGCGATCAAGCAGTTGCAGATGAAAGGAACTGACAAGCGCCACCAGAAAACCAACCACCAGAAAGGCCAGCACAAAACAAGCTGCCGGTGCCGGCGCCCCTGTCCTGCTTTCCAGAAGCATGAACACCCCGGCTCCGAGCGCCAGAAACGCAATGCCGGTGTTCCACCAGCCAGCTCCCTTGATCTTGTTGTCCATTGCTATTGCTTAAGCGGTTACGCAAGTTAATTTAACTCACGATCCTCAAACATGTAAAAAGCTGTAACCAACGCCAAGCCCAGATAGGCCAGCACGTACAAAAACGACCGACCCACATAGCTCCACGGGATGGCCTTTCCCGGGCCAAGGGCGTCCGCGAGCCAGAAAAGCTGCCAGTTGGGGATGAAAACGTAAAGCAATTTCGCCCACCAGACACCTGTCTTGACAGATACCAAGGCACCAGCTCCACCGCCCTGCCCTGCCTTCATCTGCAGTTGACCGTTTCCCTCAGGATACACCCAGAAGGCAAGATTGCCTGGAAATATATCCGCAAGCTGGTAATCTTCCGAAAGGTCCTGCGCAAGTTCCTCCAGTGTACGCTTGCCAGACTTCAAATCCTCAAAAACGCTTTCCTCCATATCCATCCCCCGCATAGCCAAGGCCCTGATAAATCCCTTGGCCTCGGTGTGCCGATCCCTTTCACCTTTGAGTAAGCGCATTATGTACAAGGTCTCCAAGCTGTCCCGAAGGGTGCCAAAAGAGATAACGCACTGCTTGCCCGTAAGAAAATTCACCTGCCGGGCATCGTCGCTGTCGCCTTCTTTAGCGGACCCCAAAACCAACCGGCCGGTGTCATCAAACCCGTTTTCAATCACCGCTCCATCACTCAACACCAAACGCACCGGGACAGCATCGGGCGGCAACGAGCGAACGCCCCGCGGTTCAACCCGGAACGCAGCGAACTCACCGCTTTGAGAACTACCCGAAGGGGTCCACAACAGAACGTCACCCGAGGTAATAAAGGTGCCTCCCTGAGCCGGCCGGCCAAAGAAATAATCATTCATCAATCCCAGCAGGAACAACCCCAGGCAAATTATTAGCGTGGGCATCATTCCTAATCGTGTGGAACAGAGAAGCGCCAAGGCCGCCAGCACCCAAAGCATGAATAGCACCAGTAGTGTGGCCTGAAGCAGATTCCAGTCCACTCCCTTGCCAAAGTCACCGGGAAATTTACGCTCATGGCCCTGGCTCACAGGTGTGTCTTTCTTGGTACGGATATTGAACCCTGTGGTGTTGGTTTCCCAAATCCATATTTGCGAAAAACGCGCATTTAATGACTCGGATTGAGGATTCCACCATTTCCCGGCCACCTGCTTGTCCGTACAACAGATGACGAGGAATGCCGCAGTCATGAAACTCAGCACAAGCAATACAGCCCACGGCACAAATTGCTTATTTAAAAAATAGTTAAGAAATCCGGCTGTCGCATATGCCAGAAGTACGAACAAAATAAATACAAACGTGCCAAACTCATCAGGACGCCCATAGGCATCAAACGCTCCACGACTGGCCAATAGCACACCTACAAGGTTTGCGTAGGTTACTACCGCCAGTGCCCCCGCAATCCCCAGGTATTTGCCCACCATGAAATGTACGCGACTGACCGGTTTGGACAAAACAGCCAGCGCAGTACCCGTCCGGATTTCCTCGGCAAGTGATGTCGAGGCGCAGATGACCGCCGCGAACAACCCTGAGAGGAGCATGACCGAAAGAGCACCGTTCTCCACTAACTCCAAGTCAAATGACTCGTTCTGCCGATCGTTGTACCCAAAACCAAAGTACGGCAATGAGGCCAGAAAGAAGCAGAGCACCGAGGAGACGGTGAACAACACCAGAAATATGGGCTGGCGAACCAGTTCCATGAAGGCATTTCGTGCTATGGTTGGCAGTTGGCGCATTGTCCAAGTCCTCTGGTGGAGCGCGGCATCATACGGTTAAGACGTTCCATTGCAATCCGAAATCGGCTCTCGGCCCACTAGGCCGTCATTTGCGACTCGACCTTTTGGCTCAATGATCTTAATATTCCTGCCGCCTGTGGCTGTTCAGTCACTGGTTAAGGAGGATGCACCACATGCCGCTTGAGGCCATTCAACTGGTCGCACGCCGTGAGGGTCAGGTTTTGGCCAGTTACGCGCTGCAGCCCGGCGATTATCTAATCGGTCGCGATCCCGCCTGCCCCATCCAAGTGGACAGCCCCGAGATCTCGCGCAAGCATGCCCGACTCATCTTCGCTCAAGGACGACTGGAAATAGAGGACGCTGGCGGACGGTATGGCACTTTTATAGACAACCAGCAGGTCGTCGGTCGGCAGCCTTTCAATCCGGGCCAATCGTTTCACATCGGACGCACCCAACTGGAAATCAGCCCTCTCCAGGCTTCCACAGCCACCTCCGAAATCCCCAGTGCCCAACCCGCAGCCTTCGCCCCCACTGAACGTTACGAACTTGGCGAAACCCTCGCACAAGGCGGCATGGGTCAGGTTGCCGAGGCGCGCGATCGCTACCTGCAACGCCCCGTCGCCATCAAGGTACTGTCCCCCGAGATGGCCGCAAACCCCAACCTCTCACGCCGCTTCGTCCAGGAGGCACTGGTGCTGGGACGCCTTGAGCACCCGCACATTGTGCCCATCCACGACCTCGGCGTCGATTCGCACGGCCGCAATTATTACTCCATGAAATACGTGCGCGGTATCACGTTGCGCGACGTGCTTGATGGGATCCGCAAGGGGCGAACCCTGCTGATCGAGCAATACCCGCTGGCCGAACTGCTCAACATCTTCCAGAAAATCTGCGACGCCGTCGCCTATGCCCATTCGCAGGGCATCATTCATCGCGATCTCAAGCCCGCCAACATCATGCTTGGTGAATATGGCGAGGTGCTGGTTATGGACTGGGGTCTCGCCAAGATTCTCGATGAACCCGAACCCGGCGAAGCCACCCTGCCGCCCGAAAGTGCCGCGCCTCATGACAATGACAATCCTGGCACCCGCTTCGGCACGGTCATGGGCACCCCCAACTTCATGGCCCCCGAGCAAGCTGAAGGCCAACTCGACGCCATCGACGCGCGAACTGACATCTTCTCCCTGGGAGCCATTCTCTACAGTATTCTCGCCCTACGTCCCCCTGTCATTGGGACCACCGAGGAGGAGGTTTTGGACAAGATTAAGCGTGGCGAGATCACTCCTCCCGGGCAAACTCCCATTGACAACAAAAACAAGACTACCCCAACACCCGTGCTCGTACATTGTCCCGAGCGACGAGTTCCAGGCGCGCTCGCAGCCGTAACCATGCAGTCGCTTGCGCACAACCCCGCCAAACGCTACCAGTCCGTCGCAGAACTGCAGAAGGACATTGCTGCATATCAGGCGGGGTATGCAACACGGGCCGAACGCGCGGGCACTTTTCGGCAATTTCGACTCACCATCCGACGACATGCAGGCTCTTTTGCTGCAGTAGCCTTTATTATACTGCTCGTGCTTGGCTTTGGCATCCACTCATTCATAAAGGAACGCAAACTGCGCACCACCATTGCCCGCCTGCGTTCCGCCGCGCCTGTCTATTACCAGTCCGCCCAAACGCTCGTTGAACAAAAGAAATTTACCGAGGCCCTTGAGCGCATCAACCTCGCCATCGAACTGCAGCCCAATGCCACCGAGTACCATCGACTCAAGGGCAACATCCACCAGTCATTACTGCAGTTTCAACAAGCTCAACGGGCCTATTCCCAAGCCAATGGCAACCCCAAGGCCGATCAAAGCCGACAAATCAACCAAAACATCCAGGCCAAGATCAGCACCGGCCCTGCCGCCACCATCCCTCAACTTGAGATTCTGGCCCGCCACATGAAACAGCAGGGGCGCCAGGCGGAGGCGGAGGCCATGGCCTCCCGTGTCGCCCATCAAAAGGAAACCGCCTGGCAACGTGCGCGTGCCACCCTGCAACAACTCCAGCTGGCCAACCGCCTTGAGCGCACCGAGAAGGGTTACCTAAAGATTAATCTTTCCAAGACTCCAACCCGCGAACTGGCGCCCCTCGCCAATCTTCCCATTGTCTCCCTGAACCTCTGGCAGACCAAGGTAAACCACCTCCGACCGCTTGCCGGCATGCCCCTGAGGGAACTCTACCTTGCCTTCACCGCTGTCGACGACCTCTCCCCCTTGCGCGGAGCGCCGCTCCAATCACTCACCGTCGCCTACGCCCCAATCACCGATCTGGCACCGTTGGAGGGCATGCCACTCCTGCACCTTTACCTCAGCAGCACAAAGGTCAAGGACCTCACTCCGCTGAAAGGCATGCCTCTTGAAAGCCTGCACCTTGACCGAACGCCCATCACCAACCTGAATGCATTAAAGGGAATGCCCCTGCGCCGCCTGCGCCTCGATGGCTGCACACAGCTCACCGACCTCAGCCCCCTTGCACACTGCCCCAACCTTGAGGTCCTAATTTTACCACCCCGCCATGGAGACATCAGTATACTGAAAAAGCTGCCCAAGCTCCGTCGCCTCTCGTATCACTTCGATTTGGACGAAAGAAAAATCCAAACCACCGCCAACTTCTGGTCCTCGCGTCAAACGCGGCGCTGAGTGCAAAAAACGAACTACTTGTTTTCAGGTTTCTCGCCCGAATCCACGGGCTTGAATTTCCGGGCGCGCCGCAGCCCCTCAAGAATCTCTCCACCCTTCATTACACGTGAGAGTTCGTTGCGCACCTTGCTGGCCCGGCTTTGCACAGTGGAATCCTCCGCGCGCGCAGCAAGGGTCAGCCACTTGTAGGCCTCTGCATTGTCCTTTGGAACGCCCTCACCCTTGACCAGGAGAATGCCCATGTCCAGTTGAGCCACGGCCAGACCCTGGTTTGCCGCCTGATTCCACCATTTATGGGCTTCCTTGGAATCCTTCCTGACTCCTAAGCCGCCCATGTATAACCCACCCAAGCCGTAGCAACTATGGGAGTGACCCTGCTCGGCGGCCTGCCGGAAATACTTTTCTGCCTTTAAATAATCCTGCGCCACACCGATGCCCTCCCGGTGAATGCGACCGAGCCGGTATTGCGCGTCGGCCACGCCCCTAGCGGCGCTTGCCCTCAGGGTCTTCAGGTCTGGCAGTTCACTCAAATCGCCCGACTCCACCTTGGCCAACAGCTGCTTGGCGCGCCCAGACAGTTTGGGATCACCAGAACGACGAGCCTTGAGCAACCACTGACGGGCCGCTACAAGGTTGCGTGGCATACCATCGGCATTGGCATTGGCAGCTCCGAGACTGTATTGCGCATTGGCACTCCCACCTTTGGCGGCACGAGTCATCCACTCGATGGCCTTATTCTTATCAGGGGAAACACCGCGCCCAAACAACAGGTGGCCCGCCAGATCATACTGGGCCTTGGGCCAACCGGCCTCGGCGGATTTTCGAATCCACTTTAGCCCCTTTTTTAAATCCGGCGGAGCGGTAACGCCTGTAGTGTAAATGGTACCCAACTTTCCCATGGCATCCGGGTTGCCTTTTTGGGCCAATTCATTCAGTCCCTTAAGTGATTCTTGAAACATTGCCCCCGCCTGAGCCATGTTACGCTGGACACCATCCCCTTGATGCAGCATGGCGGCCAGGCGATAGAGGGCACGGGGGTCTTTCTGCTCGGCAGCTTTTCCGGCCCACTGAAGGGCCGCAGCGAAGCTCTGTGGGGCCCCTGCGCCCGAGAAAAAAATCTCGGCCAGTTGGTATTGGGCAGTGGCGTTGCCTTCCTCAGCCTCTTTCTGCAGGGTGCCCAGATCAGCCGCACGACTACACAATGCCGAAGCCAACAAAATCACGATGGCCAACTGGTAAATGCGCATGGATAAATGGTAGGCCTATCAACGGTAAACTCAAGGCTGAACAATGCCTATTGCTTGGCTAGAAACTTGGCCACTGCCTCATCGGCTTCGATGATTTCCTTGTTGGTCATCTTGAGGCTAAGTTCCTCATATTCCTTCAAAGCCAACGCATGCCCTTGCTGCGCCGCAAGCTTGAGCCATTTGCATGCCTGCACGCGATCGCTCTTAACACCAGTGCCGTTGAGATAGCGCAAGCCCAGTTGATATTGCGCTTCCTTGTCGCCTTTTTTGGCTTCAGAGTCAGTCTTGGCCAGATCATTGACTGCGTTAGTAACTTCACGCTGTTCTAGTCGGGGAACATATTTGCGAACCAGCTCCATTGCGCTAATTTTTTCCTGCCGACTCAACTTATTACGAATGCCATCGAAAACCTCTCTCGCCTCAAATACTCGATTGTTTATGGCTATATTGGCCCACATGGCGGCACGTGCCATGTTCTTGGGGCCACCCTGCCCATCACGCAGCATGAGGCTGAGTTGAAGTTGTGCTCGAGGCTCATTCTGCCAAGCCGCCCGCACCAGCCACTTACGAGCAGCGTCCGGATTCTTTTTGACCCCTTCACCATTTAGGTAAGCTCCGGCGAGGGCATATTGCGCCTGCGGATCACCCTTATCAGCACCACGCAGAAACCACTCAATTGCTTTTACCTTGTTGATTGGCACTACCTTGCCTCGGCCACTGAGATGGGCTAGACCAATGACATGGCAGGCTTGGGCATCACCCAACGCGGCAGCTTTCTCAAACCATTCCATCGCCTTTTTGTGGTCCAGCGAAACCCCCTCACCCTTCTCGTGCAAGCCACCCAAGACAACCATGGCGCTGGTATAATCTTGCGCCGCCGCTTTTTGCAGCCATTTCGCGGCTTGATCAGGATTCTTCTTGAGCAAATCCACCTCGGTACCGTCTTCCAGTCGCTGGTGCACACCTTGCAGGTAGAACATGGCAAGATTCCATTGGCTGTCAGGATGACCGGCAGTAGCCAACTCGGTGTTCAGTCTCAGGCTTTCCTTAAGATCTTTACGTATAATGACCTGGCCATCAATAATCCTGCCGCTAAAATACATCTCAGCCAGACGCACTTTGGCGATCTTGTCTCCATTGGCCGCATGTTTCTTGAGTTCCTCAATACTTAGTGAGGCAAGAAAGGTGGCGTCTGCCGCCATGAGCCCTGCACGGGATTTGCGGGTAGCCAAACTTGGGGCCACCTTGAATTTCCCGGATTGAAGCCTGACCTCCAGCAGTTGGTCAGCAGTGAGTGGGGCTTTCTTTTCCTCAAGTTCTTCGTTCAAACCACGGAGACTCGCCGCAGCCCCACGATACCCGGCACGGGCGGCCAGCGTGAGCCAGACACTTGCTGCCACCGGATCAGATTTCACGCCCACCCCCTTGGCCAGGGCTTGGCCGGCCAAGTATTGTCCCCGCACGTAACCCTGATTGGCAGATTTTTCAAAGTACTGGAAAGCCGCTGCATCATCCTTGGGCATATTGATGCCGCGCAAGGCAACCTCACCCATCAAAAACTCCGCCCGGTCAAGTTTGTGGCCAACAGCTTTTTTTAAATATTTCATGCCATCGGGACGTTCCTCCTTTCCTTTGGATCGCAGCAGCACCATGCCCAAGTTGTACTGGGCGGGCACATGACCTTGCTCGGCAGCCATCCGCCACCAGCGTTTCGCC